>NZ_LMVE01000043.1:0-92464 GCF_001432185.1 Cylindrospermopsis sp. CR12
AACTACTTTTTTCACTTTTTTTCAAAAAAGTTTTTTACCAAAATTTTAGGGGCTGAATCCTCCCTAGAATACCGTCTTTGGGCAATAATGGTTTGGCAGTCGCCACCAAAACCATTATAAAAATAAGGATAGTCACATTTTAGCTACATTTATGGGCTTATAGGTGCTAAGACTCCTTTAATCAAGATAAAAAATTTCTAGGCGTGGAGGTTACAGTGAATTTTCAGTCGGTAATAGCAGCTCTACATCAATTTTGGGGACAGCGTGGTTGTTTAATTGCTCAACCCTATGACATGGAAAAAGGTGCGGGAACTAAAAACCCCCACACCTTTTTAAGGGCTTTAGGTCCTGAACCCTGGTCAGTAGCTTATGTTGAACCCTGTCGTCGTCCTACCGATGGACGCTATGGTGAAAATCCTAATCGGTTTCAACACTACTATCAGTATCAAGTTTTAATTAAACCTTCACCGGATAATATCCAAGAGATTTATCTTGATTCTTTAAGGGTTTTGGGTATTCTTCCAGAAGATCACGATATTCGGTTTGTGGAGGACAATTGGGAAGATGCAACAGTTGGTGCGTGGGGCACCGGTTGGGAAGTTTGGTTGGATGGTATGGAAATTACCCAGTTTACCTACTTCCAACAATGTGGGGGGATTGATTGTCGTCCAGTTTCTATTGAGATTACTTATGGACTGGAAAGATTAGCAATGTACCTCCAACAAGTGGAAGCTATCACCAAAATTCATTGGACAGACCACATCACTTATGGTGATGTTCATCTTCAAGGTGAAATTGAACAGTGTGTCTATAACTTTGAGGCCTCCAATCCCGAAATGTTGCTCAATCTCTTTCATATATATGAGCAAGAAGCATCTCAGCTTTCAGAAAAGGGTTTAGTTTTACCTACTTTGGATTATGTTATCAAATGCTCCCACACCTTTAACCTGCTTGATGCTAGGGGTGTGATTTCTGTAACGGAACGAACCCGATATATTGCCCGAATTCGCCACCTAGCCAGGAAAGTAGCCCATTTATATGTGGAGCAACGCCAAAAACTGGGGTTCCCCCTGCTGAAAAATAATGGAGGTAGGGAAGGTTGATTATTTGTCTTGCTTATATTTTGGGTCTACTACTGAGTATTTTTCCCTGGGGGGGATTTTTTATCTTAGCATTCGGTGTGCTGGCGGCAATTTCTTTGCGGAGAGTTTTCCTCGCTGTGAAAAGGTTTTTTCCCTATCACATCAAATCTATTACTCAAGGACAAAAAGGGATAAACGCTCCCTTAACTCTACCTCATCCGCGAGTATGGTTAATAGCTGGTTTAGTAGGTTTAATAGCCAGTTTTTATTGTCAATTTCGCACTCCTCAACCGGGATCCCAAGACATTAGTTCATTTATCTCCAGTGAAAATAATACTAATCAGGCCCAGTTGGTGGTTGTTCGCGGTGAAGTTGTAAATACCCCCCGGTTAACTCGTAGTCAGCGAGGACAATTTTGGTTCCAAGCTAAACAACTGGATGAGGTGAAAAATGATCGCGGTCCTGCTGGTTTACCTAGGGTAGTAACTGGTAAATTATATGTAACAGTACCTATACTACAAGCTACGGGTTTATATCCTGGTCAACAAATCACTGTTACCGGAATGTTATATAAACCTAAACCAGCTGATAACCCTGGGGGTTTTGATTTTCAAAAATACCTCCGTCAGGAGGGTAGTTTTGCTGGTTTGATTGGTAAACAGGTTAATCTGATTGATGAGGATATCCCTTGGGGATGGTGGCAAATTCGCCAACAAATTGTCCGCTCTCAAGTTCGTTTTTTAGGTGTACCTGAAGGTCCTTTAGTCAGTGCTATGGTTCTGGGTAATAAGGCGGTTGATTTACCCTATAATGTTCGAGATTTATTTGTTAATGTGGGTTTGGCTCATGCTCTAGCTGCTTCTGGTTTTCAAACTTCTCTCATTCTGGCGGTGGTTTTACAGTTAACCAAGTCCGCCAATAAAAAAGTGCAACTTTTTTGTGGAGCTTTGGGGTTGATAATTTTTCTGGGTTTGGCTGGGTTACAACCATCTATCCTGCGAGCAGTAATTATGGGATTTGCTGCTTTAATTGGTTTGGCTTTAGACAGAAAGGTTCAACAATTGAGATCTTTGCTCTTAGCAGCTACACTTTTACTATTATTTAACCCGGTGTGGATTTGGGATTTAGGTTTTCAATTGAGCTTTTTAGCTACTTTGGGTTTGATGGTTACCGCAACCCCTATTACTCAACGCCTGGATTGGTTACCTCCCCTATTTGCTACTTTGATTTCCGTTCCCCTTGCAGCTACAATTTGGACTCTCCCCTTACTGCTACATATTTTTAGCACTGTGGCTATTTACAGTGTCCCCCTCAATATTTTTGCCACCCCTCTGATTTCTATTCTTAGTATGGGAGGAATGATTAGTGGGTTGGTAAGTTTACCCCTGTCAGATTTAGGTGGCTATGTGGCAACTTTATTATATTATCCTGCTCATATATTAATTAAAATGGCAGAATTTTTTGATAATTTGCCGGGAAATTCTCTAAATATTGGTAGTATATCAATTTGGCAGATGTTGATTATCTATGGCTTAATTGTTGCTACTTGTTTAGTACCTTGGTGGCAAAAAAGATGGTGGTTGGCTGGTTTGATTGCTACTATTTTGGCAGTTGTTCCTATTTGGTACTACACCAGCAATTTATTAAAAATAACCCTCCTGGCAACCAATAGTGAGCCTGTTTTGGTAATTCAAGATCGGGGCCAAGTTACTCTCATTAATAGTGGTGATCCTGGCACAGGACGTTTCACTATTTTACCTTTTCTTCGTCAGCAGGGAATTAATCATATTGATTGGGCAATATCTACTAATTTTTCTGGAGATGCAAATAATTCCTGGTCTGAGGTTATCAATGATTTACACATTAAAAACTTCTTGGATTATACCTCCCCCCAAATTAATCCGGTAACTACCCAGGCACTTCGAGAACTCTTACGACAAGAACAAACTAACTATCAACCTTTATCATCGGGTCAATCGGTTAATACGGGTTCAGTGATGGCAAATTTTAATAATGATAAACTACCAATTCTCCAATTACAAGTTTTTGGACAAAATTGGTTACTAATTGGCAGTGTTAAGTCTCAACAAATTGCTCAACTGGCACAAGATGGCAACCTGTTATCTCCTCAAGTGGTATGGTCCCCATCAGAGTCTTTAGAAGATTTAACAACTGCTTTAAAACCACAAGTGGCGATCGCACCTACCAATAAGGTTAATAAGAATAGTTCAGATCAAATACTACAAGGGAAAACGAAACTTTTTTTTACAGGTAGGGATGGAGCTATTCAGTGGGATCCTCAACAAAATTTTCAGTCTTTCATCCAAGTGTCGGAAAATGAATCTTCCAATTTGTAGTCTTTACCCAAGATCGGTTAATTATCATTGGCCAACCTACGAGGTTGGGCACTATCCCCTTGACAAAAATAACAGGTATGGTTTACAATTACAACTCGAGTTGGTATTCAGTAATTAACTTAGTAAGTCTTAGTAGGTTAACATGGGGAGAGGTGGCAGAGTGGTTGAATGCGGCACACTCGAAATGTGTTTTGGGGCAACTCAACGGGGGTTCGAATCCCCCCCTCTCCGTTTTGAAAGGCTCCACAAAAAGGAAAAATGATGCGCTTATCACAGAAGTTATTTGTTACGCTTAGGGACGATCCAGCGGATGCGGAAATTCCCAGTCATAAATTGTTGTTGCGTGCAGGTTATATCCGTCGTATTGGTAGTGGGGTCTATGCCTATTTGCCATTAATGTGGCGAGTTTTACAGAAAATCTCCCAGATAGTCAGGGAGGAAATGAACGCCACAGGTGCAGAAGAATGTTTGCTACCACAACTACAACCAGCTGAGTTATGGAAGGAGTCAGGAAGGTGGGATACTTACACCAAGGCGGAAGGAATTATGTTCTCCTTAATTGATAGAAGGGAACAACATCTAGGCCTAGGTCCCACCCATGAAGAGGTGATTACTACTATTGGCCGTGACATGATTCGCTCCTATCGCCAACTTCCAGTACATTTATATCAAATTCAAACTAAGTTTCGAGACGAAATCCGCCCCCGCTTCGGTTTGATGAGAGGTAGAGAGTTTATCATGAAGGATGGTTATTCTTTCCATACTGATGAGGAAAGTTTAAAGAAAACCTACCAGGATATGTACCAAGCCTACAGTAACATATTGCGGCGTTGCGGATTGGCTTTTAGAGCAGTAGAAGCTGACTCTGGTGCAATTGGTGGTTCTGGGTCAACAGAATTTATGGTTCTAGCGGATGCTGGGGAAGATGAAGTCCTCTATACTCAGGATGGCAAATATGCAGCAAATGTGGAAAAGGCAGTTTCCTTACCTGCTGATGCGGAACCATCTAATTTTAAAACTTGTGAAAAAGTGCCAACAGCAGCAACAGAGACAATCGAAAAAGTATGTGATTACTTGAAATGTTCCCCTACCCAAGTAGTGAAAAATGTTTTATATCAAACTGTTTATGATCAGGGGTTAACAGTTTTAGTGTTGGTGAACATTCGGGGAGACCAGGAAATTAACGAAGTCAAATTACAAAACGAACTGACCAAATTAGCTCCCCAATTTCATGCCAAAACGATAATTAGTCTCACAGTGCCTAATCAGGAAGCGATCGCCAGTTGGGCAACCAAGAGCTTACCCTTGGGTTACATTGCTCCTGATTTGAGTGATGATTATATTGCTACCCGTGAACAGGTACATCCAAAATTCATCCGTCTGATTGATCAAACAGCGGTAGAATTAAATCACTTTGTGACAGGAGCAAATGAATCCGGATTTCATCTAGTTGGGGCCAACTGGCAAGAGCAGTTTAAACTACCCGAACTAGTAGTAGATATTCGGAAAGCAAAACCAGGCGATCGCTCGGTGCACGATCCCAGTCAAACCTTAGAAACGGCCAGGGGTATAGAAGCGGGTCATATTTTCCAACTAGGAACAAAATATTCCCTAGCCATGGGTGCAACTTATACCAACGAACAAGGAGAAGAAAAGCCCTTAGTCATGGGTTGTTATGGTGTAGGTGTATCCAGACTGGCCCAGTCAGCAGTTGAACAATCTTATGATGGGGATGGAATAATTTGGCCAGTGGCGATCGCTCCTTATCATGCCATTATTAGCATTCCCAATATAAAAGATACTCACCAGGTAGAGATTGCCGAAAAAATCTATACAGAGCTGAACAAAGTAGGTATAGAGACCTTATTAGATGACCGAAACGAAAGAGCAGGGGTAAAATTCAAGGATGCAGACCTAATTGGCATTCCCTACAGAATAGTGACTGGTCGTTCCATCAGCCATGGTAAGGTAGAAGTAGTTACAAGAGCAACTCGTGAATCTCAGGAAATTGCCATTGAGAACCTAGTAGACACACTAGAAAGCTGGATTAGTCAAAGAGATGTAACAACCTAAATTACCTCATATTAACCTATAAGTAGGGAGACACAATTATTTGTAGGATGGATCGAGGAACGAAACCCGTACGGGCGTTGAATTTCACACTTCAACCCAACCTAGGTTCATCTTATATTTAATTTCACCCACCCACTTACATGTTGCAGATGAAAAATATCAACCTAAAATTAGAGATAAGTCTGGTAATAAACCATTTGAGTTTTATGTTAAGCAGGTTTTATATATGAACGACCAACCAAGAACAAATCGTAATATTTCTTCAGGAGTAATAGCCGCTGTTTCAGCTACAGTAGTAGCAATAAGCGGTGGTGTTGCGTGGTTGAGTTCTCAAACACCCAATGCTCCCATACAAGGTAACCCCAACCAAAGTATAGAAAAGCAAAAACCATTAACAAGCCAAACAGGTCAAGAACAAACGGCTAATATATATTGGCTAAAACCAACAGCAAAAAGTTTTCAGTTAGTTGCTCAACCCGTAAAAATTGCTAGTGACCAACCAGGTCAAGCATTAGAAAGTGCTTTAAACACATTGTTAGAGGGTCCAAAAGAAACCAAAGACTCAACAACTATTCCCCCAGGTACAAAATTGCTGAGTCTGAAAATAGAGAACAATGAAATTCATGTAAACCTGTCAGAAAATTTTACTGGTGGAGGTGGTAGCGCTTCTATGGTGGGTCGGGTGGGTCAGGTTGTCTACACTGCTACAACCCTAGATCCCAATGCTAAAGTTTACCTAGAAATTAATGGTAAACCCTTAGAAGTATTGGGTGGTGAAGGAGTAGAAATAGAACAACCACTAACCCGTAAAACCTTCCAGGAAAACTATCCTCTTTAGCGGGTATTCACCAAACGAAGTGTGGTGAAACTTTCCGAAATTAGGCAAATCCGACTAATCAGGATTAACTCGCATTAAAGGTTGACCATATTCTACGGGTTGACCATTTTGCACCAGAATTTCCATCACCTGTCCAGAAACCTCAGCTTCAATTTCATTCATTAATTTCATGGCCTCAATAATGCAGACGGACTGACCTACCCGAACCCGGTCTCCCACCTCTACAAAAGGTGCTTCACCGGGAGCAGGAGCGCGATAAAAAGTTCCCACCATAGGAGACTGGACCTCCATAAATTTAGAAGCAGCTGCATTAGTTAGGTGTCCCCCGGTAGGACTATCTCGGTGACTAACTGACTCTGGTAGCTGAACCGGTGCGGTTTGAGTCACCGTTGGTACAACCGGTGCTGACACAGGGAAATTATTTCCCCCTTTAGAGACTCTCAGCTCAAAATCATCGCTTTTGAGTGACACCTCAGTAATATCAGTTTGTGCAATAGTAGCTAACAATTGGCGGATTTCATTAAAATCTAATGGCACAGTATTTTTTACCTCGACCTAACCGTAAATTTCTTTTTTCCATCCATCACAATCACCAGATAAATTGGTATTAATTATGACGCTATTACGACGCTAAACAATTATTCGCTAGTCAATACTAGACAACAGGAAATAATCAAAACACTTAAATAATTGTAGACGTTAATAGTAAGTGCTAACATTTATTAACGTATATTGTTGATAATTAGGGCTTGCTGAATATTACCGACAAATTTTGTTAATCTTGCCCATTTTAGGAGGTAATATTCACCAACAAGGCCTATTCTCGCCCTAAGTATTTATCTTCTCTAGTGTCTATCTTGATCCGTTCACCTGTAGTAATAAACAAAGGAACCATGACAATTGCATTAGTTTCCAATTTTGCTGGCTTAGTGCCCCCGGTAGCGGTATCACCCTTGACACCTGGGTCAGTTTCTACCACCTCCAGAACTACAGAATTAGGGAGTTCAACTTCTAGAACCTGTTTTATATTCTCTTCTTTTGACCAAAAGGTGACATTAACTTCCATACCTTCTTTCAGGTACTTAACACCATCACCAATTTGGGTGGCCTTTAATCTATCTTCCTCATATGTTTCCATATCCATAAAGACAAATTCATCACCTTCCTTATAAGTATGTTGCATGGTAATTTTCTCTAAACTTGCTTGAGGTACGGTTTCCCCAGCGCGGAAAGTTTTTTCCACCACGTTACCATTTTGGACATTTTTTAATTTAGTTCTGACAAAGGCGGAACCCTTACCGGGTTTAACGTGAAGAAATTCAACTACTCGCCAAACGGACTGGTCTAACACGATAGAAACGCCGGGTCGAAAATCATTACTGGAGATCATGAAACTTACAAATATTAGAAGACAATCGGGATTTATTGTAACCGTAAATTAGGACCTGGTGAATAAACAAGGATGCGGTAAAGACATAAGAAGATATAGAGCCCCAATATGGGAAGATGGATAGTTGGTTACTTCCTGCATTTGAGAAACTCCATGTTTAAGTTTATCAGGTCTGGGCTAATATATAGCCTAAAAGTCATACTGCTGGGAATGATATTTTTAGGAACCAGCACCACCGGGTGGACTTCCTACGCAGCTCTACCGTCTGGGAATGCTATTACAGATGGTAAGGCTTTGTTGAGATATGCACTTCCCATAGAAAATCAACCAGTACGCAAACTGCAAGCCAGTTTAGAGGATATTTCCAACCAACTACGTGCTAATAAGCGATGGGGTGCGATTTCCAGGGATCTGAGTCAAGCATCGCGAATTCTTGACAGACCCTCCCAAATCTTAACCAGCATTCCCCCAGAACGCCAACCCCAAGCTGAATTTTGGATTGGGGAGTTAAAATCTGGCATAGGAGAACTGCAAGAAGTAGTGAAAACTAGACAAAAAGCCCCCGTTTTGGAAGGGAGAGCCAAGTTACTCAATCTTGTGAGTTTATTAGAAGAATCCATGGTTAAGGGGTTTCCCTTTGAAGTTCCTGCTGAATTTAGTAACCTACCTCAACTCAAAGGTCGTGCTACTATTGCCATAAAAACAAACAAGGGAGATCTAACTGTAGTAGTAGATGGTTACAGTGCTCCAGTGACAGCTGGTAATTTTGTAGATCTGGTACAAAGAGGCTTTTATAACGGATTAAAATTCACCCGTTCTGAAGAGTCCTATGTTTTACAAACGGGAGATCCAGAAGGCAAAGAAGTTGGTTTTATTGACCCTGTAACGGGTAAATATCGAGCTATTCCCCTAGAGATTTTAGCCGAAGGGGATAAACAACCAACTTACGGTATTACCCTAGAAGATGCGGGACGTTATCTAGATATGCCAGTATTACCATTTTCTTCCTTTGGAGCATTAGCGATGGCGCGTCCTGAGGGTGATCCGGATGGTGGTTCTTCCCAAATTTTCTTCTTTTTATTTGAACCAGAATTAACCCCAGCAGGGCGTAATCTTTTGGATGGACGCTACGCCGTATTTGGTTATCTGGTTGAAGGTAAAGAGATTTTGGATAAGCTGAAAGCAGGTGATATAATCCAGTCAGCTCAAGTTATTCAAGGAATTGAAAATTTAGTTGAGCCACCAGCATAAGAGGAGGGAGGGGAGTTGACTACTCCCCTTGGGAATCATCATCAGTAAGAATTACTAAGTCAACTTCATCATGACCATGGTGTTCCCAGCAATCTAATACGTCCTTAACCAATACTTCCTGAATCCAAATTTTTGCTACCACCGTCAGAGGTAATGCTAGAAATAAGCCTAAAAATCCAAAAAAGGTGACAAAAAATAACTGAGAAATTAGGGTAACAGCTGGTAATAGAGAAACCTGGTGTGCCATCACCATAGGAGTAATAAAACTGCTTTCAAGCTGTTGGATAAAAAAGTAAAGAATTAGGACAAAAATTGGTTTCCAAGGAGAATCTAAAAGAGCGATCGCCATAGCTGGAACCACACTCATAGTGGGGCCCAAATTGGGAATTAAATTCATCAATCCTGCCAAAACACCCAAAGCCAAAGCTGCTTTGACACCTAAAATTGACAGACCAATTAAGCTCATCAATCCCACCAGACAAACAGCGATAAAAGCTCCTGTCAGCCATCTTTCTAGCGAATCCTCACACTGATTCAAAATTCCCTCTACTCGTCGTCGATAAAAGGAAGGAAAGAGTCTAACAAATAACTTTTGATAAGCTGCAGGATTAGTTAGAAACATTGCGGTTAAAACTAAAACCAATAAAATATTGAGAACAAGTACTAAAGAACCAGAAACAAAAGCAAAAGAATTACCCAAAACCCGATTAATTAAGGGTTGAGCTTCCGCGATCAAACGATTAAGATCAGGGATGACAGGTTCCAATTCCTGGGGAATATGACTTCTTTGTTCATCTACCCAGGTATTAACCCGTTCAAAACCTTGAGGTACTCGTAAAGTCAGTTCTTGGAATTGGTGAACAAAGGGTGGCACAATTACCCAAAAAAAAGCAACTATACCCACCAGAAAAAACATCACGGATAAAAAGACAGCTAGTCCACGTTTAATTCCCAGATTTTGACAGGTTCTGGCCAATCTATTTAGGGTCGTAGCTAAGACCACAGCAGCAAATATCAATAGTAATACTTCACGTAGTTGCCATAATATGTACAGAGATACAACTAAAGCAATTAAACCAATCCATTGACCAAGTTTCACGGATACACTCCCCAAGTTTGTTGAACTGTAGCTTTAACTTTGTCTTTTTGAGACCATGGGTAAAACAAGAAAGGATATCATGAATATGGTCGGAAGCAACACCATCATGAGCGCATTTACTGCTGTAGGTGGGAACAAGAATATAGGACCTACATATTTAATCAAAGCTGAAATCAAAGTTGAAAGCAGAAGTAGCTTGACCAGGAAAAAGAGTTGATTATTCATAGGGGTGTGGTGATACCCATTTTGGGGTTGGGTAGATACGAATTAGAAGTTCACTGTGTAGTCTCTATAATAGAAGAGAAAAAGAGGGAAACAATTAAGATATGATCTATCTACCAGTTTCAATACTGTTATTTCTGGTCTTGCTGTTACTTTTGCCCTTTATTTGGTTTGCTCTAGCAGTAGACATAGTAGAAATTGCCGTAGCCAAGTTAGGTTTTTCTCCCCAAATTGCCTTCTTCCTCTTTTTGCTAGTAATAATTACTAGCACAATCAACATTCCCTTATACCGACTGGAAAACACCATAGAAGTAGTAGACGAATTTGCCACCCTGTGGCTAAGGGAATTTTGGGGAATCCCGCTAAGAAGACTAGAGCGGTCTACAGTTGTAGCACTAAACGTAGGGGGTGGTTTAATACCCGTAATTTTAGCGTTATACCAAATTTCCCGAGGAAACTTGTTAGCAATTACCCTGGTAACCACCATTGTATCAGTGGTTGGTTATTTTGCAGCTCGGATAGTTCCCGGAATTGGAATTCAAATGAATCCCTTATTAGCTCCTTTAACTGCGGTTATATCAGCCATGATAATAGCCCCCCATGCAGGAGCCCCCGTAGCATTTGCGGGAGGTATTCTAGGCACTGTTATTGGTGCTGACTTATTACATCTTAAAGATATTCAATTCATGAGTGAGGGAGTTTTAAGTATTGGCGGTGCGGGAGTATTTGACGGTATTGCTTTATGTGGACTATTTGCTTTATTATTAAGTTAATTAAGTTCATAACTGGGTCAACCATAAAGTAATAAAGTAATCAATTATCAAACTTTTGAGGTAAATTATCATGCCTGTAGAAACTAACAATAAGAACCAGATGCAAAAGCCAAAACTGCGACAGTTTGGCGGAAGTTTCTTGATTTTAATAACCATTTTATTACTACTCAATTTAATAGTTCCTAGCATTTTAGGACCTAGGTTGCAACAAGTACCTTATAGTGATTTTATTGATCAGGTAAAAGCTGGTAAAGTAGATAAAGCAATTGTAGGAGGAGACCGGATTGAATATGCGATTAAAACCCAAACTCCCGAAGGAAAAATTGTGGAGCAGGTTTTTAGAACCACACCAGTGGCCATAGACTTAGACCTACCGAAAATTCTGCGAGAAAACAACGTGGAATTTGCCGCCCCACCCCCCAATGAAAATGCCTGGATTGGTACAGTTTTAGGTTGGGTTGCACCTCCCTTAATCTTCTTTGGTATTTGGGCTTTTCTCATGAGTCGTCAGGGAGGGGGACCTGCTGCATTAACTGTGGGAAAAAGTAAAGCTCGAATTTATTCCGAAGGTAGCACCGGTGTAAAATTTCCCGATGTTGCGGGTGTTGACGAAGCCAAAGCTGAACTAGAGGAAATAGTTGACTTTTTAAAAAATGCCAGTAAGTACACAAACCTAGGAGCAAAAATTCCCAAAGGTGTATTATTAGTAGGACCACCGGGAACCGGTAAGACCCTATTGGCAAAAGCTATTGCAGGTGAAGCAGGAGTACCGTTTTTTAGTATTTCCGGGTCGGAATTTATTGAATTATTTGTGGGTGTAGGTGCTGCTAGGGTAAGAGATTTATTTGAACAAGCCAAACAACAAGCTCCCTGTATAGTGTTTATTGATGAATTAGATGCTCTAGGCAAATCCCGTGGTGGAGCTAGTGGTTTTGTAGGTGGTAATGATGAAAGGGAACAAACCTTAAATCAATTACTGACAGAAATGGATGGTTTTGATGCCAATACAGGCGTGATTATTATTGCTGCTACCAACCGTCCTGAGGTTTTAGATCCTGCACTACGTCGTCCCGGGCGTTTTGACCGTCAAATTGTGGTAGACAGACCAGATAAAATAGGTCGAGAGGCAATTCTTAAAGTTCATGCTAGAAATGTCAAGTTAGCAGAAGATGTGAACTTAGAAATTATTGCAACTCGCACCCCAGGTTTTGCTGGTGCGGATTTAGCGAACCTAGTTAATGAAGCTGCATTATTAGCAGCGAGAAATAATCGTCAAGCTGTTCTGATGGCGGATTTTAACGAGGCTATTGAAAGATTAATTGCCGGATTAGAAAAACGCTCCCGTGTGTTAAATGAATTGGAGAAGAAAACGGTTGCTTATCATGAAGTTGGTCATGCCATTATTGGGGCGTTAATGCCAGGAGCGGGTAAGATAGAGAAAATTTCTGTTGTTCCCCGGGGTGTGGGAGCATTGGGTTACACAATTCAAATGCCAGAGGAAGATAGATTTCTTATGGTAGAAGATGAAATTCGTGGACGGATTGCTACTTTATTGGGTGGACGTTCATCGGAGGAAATTGTGTTTGGGAAGGTTTCTACTGGTGCATCTGATGATATTCAAAAAGCCACAGATTTGGCGGAAAGATATGTGACTTTGTATGGTATGAGTGATAAGCTTGGACCAGTAGCTTTTGAGAAAAGTCAACAGCAGTTTTTAGAAGGTTATAGTAATCCCCGTCGTGCTATTAGTCCCCATGTTGCTGAAGAAATTGATCGGGAAGTGAAGGAGATAGTTGATAATGCTCATCATATTGCATTGAGTATTTTGCAATGTAATAGGGATTTATTGGAGGAAATTGCTCAGGAATTATTACAAAGGGAAATTTTGGAAGGTGGTTATTTACGAGAAAAATTAACCCGATCTAACCGACCAGATGAAATGGATGAGTGGTTAAGAACTGGTAAGTTAAATGGTGATCAGCCATTACTACAAACTGTTTTGGGTTAGATTAGCTCAGAACCTAAATTCTCACCAGGTACAGTGTAGGATGGGTTTCATACTTCAACCCAACCTACAAATAATTGTGCCTCCCTACTTATGGTAGAATTAAAATGCGATCGCACAACTTTTTTTTACGTACTATGTAGATTATTATATTTAATTAAATCTTCCACAATTGCTTGAATTACTGGCACTGTTACAGCATTACCAAATTGCTTGTATGCTGCATTATCATCTTGATGAACAATATAAGAATCTGGAAAACCTTGTAATCTTGCACATTCACGAGGGGTTATTCTTCGAGGCTTTCCATTTTGGACTATACCCAATTTATTGGCATCTGATGATGTCAGAGTTATGGAAATACTCTCAGGATCGAGAAACTTAAAAACTTCAAAAGACATATTTCCACACACAGGATTGTATCTTCCATTGATTTCTTTAAGATATTTTTTCTGAATGAGTGAATAAATAATATTTTCCATATCTTCATGATCAAAAAACGTTTTAATTTGTTCTATAGTTAAACTTTTACCATCTTGGTGGTTACCAAATTCTTTATGCCTTCTATGAGATATTAAAGCATTCATAAAGTCCCGTTCATTTTTTGAACACTTACCCTTTATACCTAAATCCCAAGAATGGATAGAATTGCCACCACGAAAATCAATTAAACGCACACCATGAAGTTTCTCAAATTTACCATCAACAGCATCGAAAATCTGTTGCTGAAATCTTTTAGACAGATAATAATTTTCAGACACTTTTTGTTCCAGAATATTTTTAACCTTAACTACTGAATAAGAATCAGGAAAGAGACTGAGTTGATAGAATTGTTCCTTAAAACTATGGGAATCAGTCGCACCTTTATCTGAATTAATAGTAAGTCTGGGGTTTTTCCCAAGTAGTCCTAATATATATATACGAACACGATTTTGAGGTACACCAAAGTTACTACTGTTGAGTAGAAGGTAATGAATACCATAGCCAAGTTTTTCTAGTGAATTAATAATTGTGTTAAATGTCCTACCATGATCGTGTGTTGTTAAACCTCGAACATTTTCCAATAGAAAAGCTTCTGGTTGGTAACTTGTGAGAAGTCTTTCAATTTCAAAAAATAGCGTTCCTCTTGTATCTCCAAAACCCTGTTGTTTACCAGCATAAGAGAAAGGTTGACAGGGAAAACCAGCAAGCATAAAATCAAATTCAGGCATAATGTCAATTTCTCGGATGTCTCCTCTAGGTTGATCATCAAAGTTTATTTTATAAGTTTCAACAGCTTTCTTATCAATTTCAGAGCTAAGTACACATTCATATTCGACTCCTAAAACATCACACGCTTGCTGAAAACCAAGTCTCATCCCACCAATACCTGCAAAAAGATCAATAAAACGAATCATCACAAGTTCTCACGTAAAAAGTCAACTAAAATATTAAACTCACTATCAGAAAATGCAACCGTACAATCACTATGCTGACAAATTTTAGAGATAGCGGCAAAACGTTCAAAATTCCCAGCTCCATCAATCACATAGGCTGTTTTGTAGCCAGCTTTTGTCATAAGAGCTTGTCTTTCAGACGCTTGTGCTGCTTTTCTTTCTATGGTACTATTGGTTGTGACTTGAAAACTAATTTCAATTCCCACCTTTTTGTCTGCTTTTGTGACAACTATATCAAAAGATATTTCAGTGCCCTGTAAAGGAATTCGCTCATTACTACTAATATAAAATTCAGTTCCCAATTTTTCTTTTAAGTACTTGAGAATATAACTTTGTGCTAATTGTCCTAGAGAGTTGGCGTTGGCACCTCCTGTTATGCGACTAACAAGTATATATTTTTGTTTTATGTGATGCTCTAATGCAACTTTATCACCAAGTATAGAGCCAAGAGTACAGAGATCTAATGCAGCACAATGTGAAACATCAGATGTACTTGCATAAAGTAAAATCATAGTTATGTCACGTTTTAATCCATCGAATGGTTCCTCAAATTGTAGTCCCTTGCCATCAATATTAAGCTTTTTATTATCTAATTTGCTTTGGATGGGCATTGACTCAAAGACATATTGGTGATTTTTTCCTTTCCAGACATAATCCATTACTAGTTTATTTGTTTTATCTCTTTTAGTAAAAATAGTTGTGAAACTTTCTCCTAGCCTTTTCATAAGTTCACCTCCATAGTCTGAAATAACAACCAAGTGCTTGAGGAATAGGTTTGCAGGAAAGTTTGCTGCTTCCGCAAGCTCAAAGACTTGAGTGGGATTATTTTTGCTCAATTGTAAAATTGAAATAAAATCGTCTTGTGTTTCCAGTAATCTGGGAATAATACTTGTTGTCGCATTTTTATCCCTTAAATTTTGAGGCCACCACATTGTGGCATGAGATTTTAAAGAATTGATATCTCTGGCGTAATTTTGCATATGGTGTATATAGTATTTTGTAGGAAGTTTTATACTCTATTCCAGAAATGTTGAATGTTAAGAAAGAGTTGATAGAAACGGGCCAAAATATGGTAAATTCTGGGCGAAGGATCAAAATAAATTAATCGATAATGATTATAAGTTCATTTCCCAAGATTGTCAAGGACATCCTCAGACCGTTGCCAAAAATTGGCATACAAATTTATGCCAGTCTCATCGCTTATGTAATTTTACAACTTGTATCTGTTCCTAAGGAATGGGGTGAAAAAATGTTAGATAAGTTTCGCTATCTTCAAGTTTATATGTGTCAACAAATTAGTTATGTTCATTGGATGGAAGATATTATGAAATGTTGACATTTTCACCTTTGACCTTTGATAGGAGTAATATATCTAACTATGTAAAGTTTTGTAACGACATTTAACATTTATGGATCCTACCATGGTAGGATCAACACTGGAATTTTAACCAACCAATTCTCAATGGCAATAATTTTCACGCAGCGTGAGATGCAGAAGGCTTGGCGTGATCACTTTTTCGCTTATCAAAAGGCCACTTTCATACACAAAAATAATGCTCACCGGTTAAATTTGTTTTATGCCGTTGAATGTGGACTTAAAGCAGTCCTAATGAAAAGGCAAAGACAAAATCGTACTGATCTCTGTCAGGATATCACAGAATGCCAGCATGACATTAATAAGTTATTAGACAAGGTGTGGTCTGGTGAACTATTAAAGTTACCAAAAATATCAATCAGCGAAATAGTAGATACCAAGGGGAATCCTATTGACCGAAAAATAAATAGTGGACAAATCAACCAAGTGTGGCGATATGGTGCAGAAGTAATTAGAATAGTAGAAGCTAATAGAATTCAAGTTGCCACAGATAAAGATATTGAAGATAGGTTGTTGAAAATATCAAAATGGATTCAAAATGAATTGAAAGATTAAAAAGATTAGCAAAACTATGAACAGATTTTTAACATGGTTGGATGTGAGAAGAAGGATTCGTCAGGAAACTAGACGTGACAGGGAACTGATAAATAAAGGTATAGTCAGAGTTAACTGCTTTTCTGACGCTGTAGAAATAGGAATTACTGATGATAAAGAATCCGCCAAAAGTGCCAAAAGTACTGTCAAACAGTGGTTTGGCGATTGGTATTTAGAAGAAGAATCAGTAATTCAACTGGATATGGGAGATGATAAGTTACCGGTAGAATTTACTGGACCGGAGGAAATAGAGATTAATCCTATTGAGATCCGTCCCTTTTGGGAAGAGATTGCCTACTTACCGGAAATAGAGACTTTACAAAGGAGTGGAATTAATCTACCAGAACCATATACTCAAACAAAAACAAATAAAACCGAATTATTAGCTTTCTATTCTTTTAAAGGTGGTGTAGGTAGAACCTTAAATCTGGTAGCCTATGTTTTGGCGTTACTGGAGAGATCTAAGGAATTAAATCAACCAATAAATATCTTGGTTATTGATGCTGACTTAGAAGCACCAGGTTTGACCTATTGGAATGGTGTCAAGAATCCAGAAGTTTGTTTCCTGGACTTTTTAGAAGTTTATCATTATTCTCACCTACCCATAGAACAGACACTATCATTATTTGCTAAAAAACTGAAAAAAAATTTAAGTAGTCATATAAATGAAGACAGATCAAAAGTGTATTTTTTGCCTGCTTGTTTAAATGACCAGCAGTTGTTAGATAAACCAATCTTACCAGAACATTTAGTTAGGGGTGCTGGTGGAGTTTGGGAGTACAGTAATGCTATCAATCTTTTAGGTCAAGAGCTTGACATAAATTATGTATTTATTGATTTAAGAGCTGGACTAAGTGAGATATCTAGCCCAATAATCTTTGATCCTAGAGTTGAAAGGTTTATTGTTACCACCATTAGCGAACAGTCTATTCGTGGTACTAATCTAGTTTTACAACAAATCGGTAAAGTAGCACCATCACAATCGGATATACAACATGAGAAATATTATGATCCATGGCTATTGATTAATATGTTGAAGCAGGAAGTTATAGATTCACCCCGTTATAAAAATGCCGTGGATGGATTTTACCAAAATTATATTCAACCGGAAGATACAGAAGATGTTTATAGCAAAAGGTTGGAAATTATTGAGGCTTTCTTTGCAGAAGAACTACTCTATGTTAATAGTTGGGAAGAAGCTCGATCAAGACTATCAGCGACTACATTAATGAAGAATGCTAGAAAATGGGCAGAAACAAAGTTGATAACTGCTGATAATGCTAATAATCAAGAGGTTTTATCTGAAGATTTGTTCAATAAAAAGTTAGATGATTTGAAAAAAATCAGAGACTTATGTGAGAAATATCGATATGCAGAAACTGGCAAAGGAGAAAATTTATTGATTATAGAACCTCTACGAAATTTGGCAACTGACTTCTCGGATAAATTACCGAATGTTTTATGTATTGGTGCTAAAGGATCGGGAAAGACTTTTAATTATATACATCTATCACGGCTTAGGAATTGGGAAAGTTTTTTACATCGTGTAGATGGTAGTCAAAATCATGAAGAACCGAGAAACAAAACTTATATATTTCCTTTGCTTCAAAGTCAGTATGTTGAACCTGATGCTCAAAATATTATTGACGAGGCCAGGAAGGAAGTTCGATCAGCTTTGAAAACTACGTTAGAATTTAGCCACTCAAACTACACTGATGAAATTCAAAGGTCCCTAGAAGAAAACTGGAATGAATCAAAGTGGACAGAATTTTGGATTAGTAAGATTATTGCCAAGTCAATTGATATTAATTTGGATAGTGGTCATAATACTCTCATGGCCATAGACCGAGAATTAAAAGAAAGAAAATTAAATATTGTATTTCTTTTCGATGGTTTGGAAAATATTTTTCCAGATATTTATACCCATACTCAACAAAGGAAAGCTCTAAAAGCTTTAATTGATGACATACCCACAAAGATTTCAGAAATTAGAAAAGCAAATATAGGGGTCATTATATTCTTGCGCCGGGACTTTCTCAAGCATACTATTACTCAAAATTTAGCACAGTTTGAAAATCGCTATTCTTCCTATGATTTATCTTGGGATAGAGATTCATTTCTCCGTCTGGTCTATTGGATTTGTAGCGAATCTGGAGTCATAAATGCAGACAAAAACAGGATTTATGATTTAAGTACAGAAGATTTAAAGGGAGAATTACAAAAATTATGGGGACAGAAGCTAGGTTCTGATAAATCAAAGGAGGCCAATACAGCTTCCTGGATATTTGCTGCGTTAACTGATTTTAAGGGCAATCTGCAAGCTAGAGATATAATTCGCTTTTTATATTTTGCCACCAGTCGTACATTGGATACCTCAAAGGAAACCTCAAAAAAATGGTTTTCTACCCGATTGCTACCACCCCAAGCAATTCGTCAAGCACTTCGACCTTGTAGTCAGCAGAAAGTCGAAGAAGTGAAGGAAGAATATCCCCGGTTCAAAACCTGGGTAGACACAAAACTATCTTCATTAACAGAAAGGAAAATTCCTTTTGATGTGCAAGACTTAAAAGCTGACCAGGATACTATCAGAGTATTGGAAGAAATAGGTGTAATTTATGAAGATAAGGATAAGGATGAAATTGCCAGATTTTATATTCCAGAAATATTCCGCGAAGGTTTAGGTTTTTCAGGGACAACCGGACGCCCTCGCACTTTAGCTTTAAAGCAAAAAATCTTTGGTAAAGGTAACTAACCAATCTTTTACCCGACGGGTAGCATAACAATCATCCTCATTGTAAACCTGAATCATTTTTAAAAACTCCCGATCGCCTGTTTCTAACCATTGATCATACCAATAAATACATTTGGCACCATTTGCTTTGGGATCTCGCCATGTAAATCCTAACCAATTGGCGATCGCCTTGAGTGCATAACTTTCTATTGGCAAGGCCACGGTTTCAATTAATAGTTCATAAATATCCACAAACCGAGTGAGAATCATCCTAGTTATAGAATCAGGTGTGCCATAAAGTTTCCCCAATTTATTTACTGTTTCTACTTCATAATTACAAAAGTGATAAATAGGAGAGTGGGGATATTGGCAAACTAGATCCACAAATTGCTGCCAAATTAATTCCTCTTCTTCGGGTTTTGTGGCTAAAAATGAATAAAAGGTTTCTTGCTTATTTTCTATATCAACTACTAAAACCCCTAATAAATAATTCAAATTTAAATCCGGTTGAGCTTCAATATCAAAATACAGCTCAATGCCCACATTAGATATTAGATTTCCTCTTACCACTGTTTCGGGTAACATTAAAGCGGTTTGTCTTAATGCGGACTGGGCCTGTACTACTAACTTCCACGCTATCTTAGAATCAAACCCAGTTACATTTTCTAAACTACTAGGTTGGGTTTTTGCAAGCAAATCTAAACTATTAATAGCTTTACTTCGTAAATAATTATAACGAACTGGTGTCACTCCCGGTAATAGGGAAAGATGCTGCTGCTCTCGAGCAATACTATAACACTGGTTATACCAGTGACAAAGATTACATTTTTGCCTAGCTATAAATACTTCAGGTGCTTCTGGTGAACTCATTACTTGAACATAGTCCGCCAAAATATCTAACATTTGTGGTCTCCACTTATACAAATCCACCGCATAAGTTGTTTCCTTGCTGCGTAACACCAACCAACATTCTGCTAGCATTACCTCCTGTAAAGCTCCCGCAATTTCCGCGTGAAAAGCAGCTACCACTTGATATTCTTGTTTAGGACGTTTACCTAGTTGAATATCCACGGGTACATACAACCAATCTCCCAAACTAGATTTCCCTGGTTGTTTAACCAGTAGATCCGGACAACTGAGTAAGGTATACTTATCCTCGTAAGTTGCTAACAACACTCCTCGGTAAATCATATTAACCCCCTGCTGCATTAACTTAATAGTTGCTGCTGCTCCCATTTCCCAGTTCCGAGGGGGATAGTCAGGTTGATTGTAGGTCAAGTGTTCTAACACGTTTGACCTGTGTGTAATCTTGTCTTGCTGCATTTTTACCAACAGCTCATGGGGAGTATCACGTTGCTGATAATCGCCGTGAACATCTAAGAAAGATCTTCGTTTACACCGTTGATATTGAAGGAGAAGTTCAGCATTAATGATCATTAAATTAAAATTAGACTTAAATTAACTTTTTCCCTAACCTTTCCTAGAACCGTTTTAACGGGTACTTTTATGTTGCATCACCATCGCCAAAAGTTTCCAGCTCTCACAAACAAGATTTACTTCAATTATGGGGGACAAGGACCAATGCCTCAAAGCGCAATAGATGCTGTCACCCGCACCCAAGAATATATCCAGGAAATGGGACCTTTTGGAGCTGAGGTTTATAGCTGGATATCACCTCAAATGCAGTCTACCAGAGAAGCGATCGCCTCTATTTTAGGAGTAACAAAAGATACTATTACTCTCACGGGGAATGTCACGGTTGGCTGTAACATTAGTATGTGGGGAATCAATTGGCAAGTGGGAGACCACTTACTAATTTCCGACTGTGAGCACCCGGGAGTAATTGGGAGTGCTAAAGAAATTAGTCGGAGATTTGGGGTAGAGGTTTCCACCTGTCCTTTAATGGAGACTTTAAACATGGGAGACGCTGTAAGTGTTATTAGCGAAAATCTAAGACCTCGTACCAGATTGGTGGTTTTAAGTCATGTTTTATGGAATACTGGTCAAGTTTTACCTCTTGACAAAATAGTCAAGTTGTGTAAGGAACCCAGTAGGGGAAATAATTGCTTGTTGTTGGTGGATGGAGCCCAGTCTGTGGGAGTTCTCCCTTTAAATAATCTAACAAATTTAACAGAACTGGGGGTAGATTTCTATGCTTTTACTGGACATAAATGGTTATGCGGTCCTGCAGGTGTGGGAGGTTTGTATGTCCATCCCCAAGCTAGGGAACAATTACATCCGACTTTTATTGGTTTAGATGGAGTAATTACCAATTCACAAGCACAACCCATAGGTTGGCAACCGGATGGTAGAAGATATGAAGTTTCCACCCTGTCAGTACCATTGTATAGTGGTTTAAGAGAGGCGATCGCCACACATAATGAATGGGGAACAGGAGAAGAAAGGTATGAACAAATTTGTCATAAAAGCGCCTATCTATGGCAAAAACTAACAGAATTACCTCACATCAAATGCTTAAAAGATTCCCCACCTGCAAGTGGTTTAGTTTCCTTTCAAATGACCAATAATCAGCCTAGTAGCAAATTAGTCCAATATCTGGAATCTTCCTTCCCAGGGGCAAAAATTCTGACCCGGACAATTGCTAACCCCAACTGCATTCGGGTGAGTATTCATTACTTGACCTTAGAATCAGAAATGGATGAATTAATAGTAGCCATCCAAAAGTTTACACAAGCATAAACTAACTAATATGAAAAGACCAATTGTATATATAAGTATTACTAATCATGGATTTGGTCATGCTACTCGTAGTGCATCAATCGCAGCAACAATTCAAAAATTGTGTCCTGATGTGCTCCTAATTCTAGCTACGAATGCACCCAGATGGTTGTTAGAGTCCTATATTTCGGGAGATTTTATCTGGAGACAAGTAGCATTTGATGTAGGTGTGATTCAAGCTGACAGTTTAACAATGGATAAAACAGCAACCTTAGAAAAGCTGAGGGAAATTAAAAAGCAGCAAAACTCACTAATTGCCAGGGAAGTGAATTTTCTGAGGCAAAATCGGGTTGATTTAATATTAGCAGATGTTCCCTTTCTAGCAGCGGGATTTGCTAAAGCGGCGAATATTCCCTGTTGGATGATTAGTAACTTTGGCTGGGACTTTATTTATGAAGACTGGGGGGGAGAATTCACGGAAATTGCTCACTGGATTAGAGATTGGTATCATGAGAGTAACTTATTGTGGCGATTGCCATTTCATGAACCAATGTCAGCTTTTCCCCAGGTGATAGATATAGGTTTAACTGGGGGGTCTCCCAAATTCAGTCCAGAAGAAATACGCAGCTATTGGGGAATAAACACCCCACCAGAAAAAACCATTTTATTAACATTTGGAGGTTTAGGTATACAAGCTATACCATATCACAACATTAGTAAATTTCCCGATTGGCAATTTATCACTGCTGACGCTAAAGCACCGGATCTACCCAACTTAATTAAAACGAGCAATAGCCAATATCGTCCTGTGGATTTCATGCCAATTTGTGGTAAGGTAGTGTCTAAACCGGGATATAGTACCTTTGCTGAATCCATACTTTCAGGAGTACCCATTGTCACCATACCTCGTGATGAATTTGCTGAAGGGGTCTTTTTATTAGAGGGAATTGAAAATTATCATCACCATCAAATTATTGCACCCCCAGAATTGTTTGGTGCACACTGGGATTTTCTGTATGAATCACCTCAACCACCGAAACAATCACAACCCATAGACAAGAATGGTAATGAGACCCTGGCCAAAGCAGTAGTCAATTATTTGCAAGAGAGCAGTCTATGACACATTATCAAAAATTACTAAGAATAGCTACCACAGGTAAATCATTTCAGAATATTACAGCAAACATAGCAGCCCTTGTGACCGAATCCGGGGTGAAAACTGGACTTTGTACCTTATTTTTGAGACACACCTCAGCAAGTCTAATTATTCAAGAAAATGCCGATCCTGATGTGTTGACAGATCTGGCAAATTTCATGTCGAAACTAGTCCCGGAAGGTAAATACTACATACATGATGCGGAAGGACCAGATGATATGCCAGGACACATAAGAACAGTCTTAACCCGTACTAGTGAAAGTATTCCCATTAACAATGGGAATTTAGTTTTGGGCACATGGCAAGCTATTTACATTTGGGAACACCGTCAGTATAATCATAATAGGGAGTTAGTGGTTCACATTTCCGGTTAAAGCTAAGTAGGGAGGCACAATTATTTGTAGGATGGGTCGAGTAACGAGACCCATGGGGGTGTTGGGTTTCATGCTTCAACCCAACCTGCGTTAATCTTATATTTAATTCCACTCACCTACTTATATCAACCTCAACCTAATAGATGAAAATTGCGGATTTAATTACCTGGTTTGAAGAATGGGCAAATCCAGCTTGGAGCGAAAGTTGGGACAATTGTGGTTGGCAAATCCAACCAGGAATTTTAGAACAAAAGGCACGAGTATTAGTCTGTTTGACCCCTACCTTGGCAGTAATAAAAGAAGCGATCGCCTTAAAAGCGAACTTGGTATTTGCCCATCATCCGCTGATTTTTCATCCACTCAAATCCATACAGGTTGGGGAACCAGTAGGAGAAATCCTCAAGCTGGCTTTTACCCACAATATAGGTATATATAGTGCCCATACAAACTTTGATCAAGTAGGGGATGGAACGGCGGATGTTTTAAGTAAGATTTTAGATTTAAAAGAGGTATTACCCATAGTCCCTACACAATTAGGTTTAGGCTATGGTAGAGTAGGCAAATTAGATCCAGCTATAAAACTAGAAGAACTACTGAAAATAATTCAAGCCAAACTAAAACCACCAAGACTAATTTTTTTACCCCATGGTAATCTTGGGGAAGAAATATGGAGAGTAGCAGTTTTGGGGGGATCCGGAGCTGGATTTATTTCCGCAGTAGTAAAAACAAAAGCTCAAGTCTACTTAACTGCTGACTGTAAGTTCCATCAATTTCAAGAGAGTAGAGATCAGGGGTTAATTTTAATTGATGCTGGTCATTATGCAACAGAGCGTCCAGCTTGTGATTATTTAGTGAAGAAATTAGAATCCTTGAATTTGGAATGGGTCAAGTTAAGCGATGAAGATGAAGATTTTCGGCAGTTTTGGAATTGACCAGTTAAATAGATTTCTGATAAACTGTTTAAGTGAGTCAGTGGAATTAAATATAAGATGAACGTAGGTTGGGTTGAAGTATGAAACCCAACACCCGCATGGGTTACCCTAACCCATCCTACAAATAATTGTGCCTCCCCACTTAAACCCTTTTTTATAAACTCTTTTTTATAAACCATTGTGTTAGCACCATGAATCAAACCGCCATTAATCTAATAGCCATCTGTGTTTTTTTGATGACCCTGTCTACCCTATTAGGTCCACTAATCCACCTGTCACCCACCATTCCTGCACTAACCATATTAGGATTCCTAGGAATTGCCACCCTAGATAATTTTGGATTTGAGGGAAGGGGAGGAACCATATTTTTAGATTGGTTAGCGAGATTTTCCCCCACCTATCAAGAGCGAATTATCTATCATGAAGCGGGACACTTTTTAGTCGCCCATCTATCAGGAATCACTGTTACAGGATACACCCTAAGCGCATGGGAAGCATGGAAAATTGGACAACCAGGACAAGGAGGGATAATTTTAGGAGACGATGAGATTGCTCCCCAATTAGAGCGAGGAAAAATAGGAGTTTCTATGGTGGAAAAATATTGTACTATCTGGATGGCCGGGATAGCAGCAGAACTGTTGGTTTTTAAATCCGCAGAAGGTGGTGGTGATGATAAAGCCAAATTAAATCAATTTTTGACAGTCCTAGGTTTTCAAGAAACACTTTTTGAACAGAAACAAAGATTTCATTTATTACAAGCGAAAAACTTGCTGGAACAAAATTGGCAGACCTACCAAAATCTAGTTCAAGCTATGAGAAATAGATTGGATGTGGAAGAGTGCAAAAAATTGATTGCTTGAGCACCACTAACCAATCAAATAAGATTAACATAGGATAAGTAGGGAGGCACAATTATTTATAGGACGGGTCGAGTAACGAGACCCGTGCGGGTGTTGGGTTTCATACTTCAACCCAACCTACGTTAATCTTATATTTAATTCCACCCACCCACTTAGTCATATTGGCCCCATCAACTGAAATAGATTTTATCAAACCTCATGCCATCAAAGTATCTTAGCGGTAACCATATTCGTCAACTATTCCTTGACTTTTACACCCAAAGACAACACCAACCCCTCCCCAGCGCTTCCCTAGTACCAGAAGATCCCACAGTGCTGCTGACAATTGCGGGTATGTTGCCGTTTAAACCCATATTCTTAGGACAGCGCGCAGCAGAATTTAAACGAGCTACTACATCGCAAAAATGTATTCGTACTAATGACATTGAAAATGTGGGAAGGACAAAACGCCATCACACATTTTTTGAAATGTTAGGCAATTTTAGTTTTGGTGACTATTTCAAAGAACAAGCAATTGCTTGGGGGTGGGAAATATCCACACAGGTTTTTGAACTCCCTCCAGAAAGATTAGTAGTTAGTGTATTTGAAGATGACGACGAGGCCTTTAATATTTGGAAACAACAAGTAGGTGTCCCAGAAAAACGCATTAAGCGGATGGGTGCTGACGATAACTTTTGGGTTTCTGGTCCGACAGGTCCTTGTGGTCCTTGTTCAGAAATTTATTATGATTTTCACCCAGAATTGGGAGATGATCACATTGATTTAGAAGACGACAGTAGATTTATCGAGTTTTATAACTTGGTATTTATGCAATATAATCGGGATGTTTCCGGTAACCTCACACCCTTGCAAAATAAAAATATTGATACTGGCATGGGTTTGGAGAGAATGGCACAAATTCTCCAAAAAGTTCCCAATAATTATGAAACAGATCTGATTTTTCCCATTATTGAAACTGCGGCGAAAATCGCCAAAATTAACTATCATGACAGTGACGAAAATACCAAAGTTTCCCTAAAAGTTATTGGTGACCATGTGCGGGCTGTAGTACACATGATTGCCGATGACATTCGTGCATCCAATGTTGGTAGGGGGTACATTTTACGTCGCTTGATTCGTCGCGTTGTTAGACATGGAAGATTAATAGGAATTCCTGGAGAATTTATCAATCAAGTTGCAGAAACGGCAATTTCCCTTTCCCAGTCTGTGTATCCCCATTTACGCCAAAGGGAAGCGGTTATTAAAGCTGAATTAGAACGGGAAGAAGGTAACTTTTTAAAAACCTTGGACAGGGGAGAAAAACTACTGGGGGAAATTATTCAGGAGGTAAAAAAACAGGGTTTAACTGTCATTTCTGGGGAAAGTGCTTTTACCCTATATGATACCTACGGTTTTCCCCTAGAACTAACCCAAGAAATTGCCCAAGAGCAAAATCTAAGGGTGGATGTTGAAGGGTTCAATACAGAAATGCACAAGCAAATAGAACGTGCCAAAGCTGCACACGAAACCATTGATTTAACAGTCCAGGGTTCCCTAGACAAACTAGCAGAACATATTCACTCTACCGAGTTTATCGGTTATGAAAAATTGGCTATAACAGCTAAAATTGCCGTTTTGTTAGTGGAAGGTATTGCTCAAGCAGCAGCACCAGCGGGAACTAACGTACAAATTGTCCTGGATAAAACCCCATTTTATGCAGAATCTGGTGGACAAGTTGGAGACCAAGGTTATATTTCCGGTGACGGGGTTTTAATCAGAATTGAAGATGTGAAAAAGGAATCCGACTTCTTTATTCATTTTGGCAAAATAGAAAGGGGTACGGTGAGAGTGGGCGATATTGTAACTGCTCAGGTTGACAGTGCTAATCGTCGTCGCGCCCAATCTAATCACACCGCAACTCATTTATTACAAGCTGCACTAAAGAAAGTTGTAGATGAAGGAATTTCTCAAGCAGGTTCCCTAGTTTCATTTGACAGATTGCGATTTGATTTTAACTGTCCTAGATCCTTAACTGAAGATGAGGTTCAACAGGTGGAGGATCTGGTAAATGCTTGGATTTCTCAAGCACATCCAGCTCAGGTAGAGATATTACCATTACCGGAAGCGAAAGCTAGAGGTGCGGTGGCCATGTTTGGGGAGAAATATGGTGACCAGGTGCGGGTAATAGATTTCCCTGGTGTTTCTATGGAGTTATGTGGAGGAACTCATGTGAATAACACTGGAGAAATTGGGGTTTTCAAAATTATTTCTCAAGTGGGAGTTTCTGCAGGAATCAGAAGAATAGAAGCAGTATCAGGTGCAGCAGTTTTGGACTATTTAAATGTCCGCGATAAGGTGGTCAAGGACCTAAGTGACCGATTTAAGGTCAAACCGGAAGAAATTCCCGATAGAATCACCATTTTACAAACTGAACTTCGCCACAATGAGAAGGTAATTCAAAATCTCAAGTCCCAGTTAGCTATAGTTAAATCTGACAGTTTACTACAAACCGCCCAGGTAGTAGGGGAACATAAAATTATTGTGGCACAAATGACCGATATTGATCCAGAATCCCTCAAGGATGCTGCTGAAAGACTATTGCAAAAAATTCTCAATGGAGCAGTGGTTTTAGCTTCCATTCCCGAACCTGGAAAGGTCAGTATAGTTGCTGCATTTAGTTCTGATGTTAATGAAAAAGGTTTGCAAGCTGGTAAGTTTGTTGGTAATATAGCAAAACTCTGTGGTGGGGGAGGTGGTGGAAAACCCAATCTTGCTCAAGCTGGAGGTAGGGATGCTAGTAAGTTACCACAAGCTTTAGAAAGTGCTAAAGATAATTTGTTAAGGGCCTTGAAATAGTTGAGGATTTCAGGCGATCGCATTTCCTATTGACCTGGTTGGATTGGGATCTTTATAGGGCGGTTAATAATTTGTGAGGACGTATGATGAAGGATTTACCAATTGTCTCTAGACCTTTAAATTTTAATCAAAGATACCCATGTCCATCCTGTCACGTTGGTAAAATTGAAAATATGCCTTTAATGGAAGCAATGTTTTGTGACTTTTGTCAAGAAATTTTTACGGTCAACTTACAATCACAGCAGGTCAAAATGCCTTCCCGACAACCTCCCCTAATATGGCATTGGAATGGTTATAATTGGAATCAAGGACAAATAGAAGGTATGGAGTTGGGGTGGGGTTATGCTGTAGCTGGGATAGCTTTTGTCATGGTTCCTACATTCTTGATTGGTATAAGTGCTTATTATTTGCCCTCAAGTCCCATGCTGTTTTGGATACCTTATATTTGGACCTTGTTGACCTTTGTGCTACATTTAGCCATTGTGATCTGGGTATTTATAGAAATTTATCAGACCCCTTTAGCAGCATATTGGCGGGCTGTGGCACGCTGGGTAAGCTCTGGTGAGTAGCGTACTCCTATAGATTTAGCAAGATACTCCAGAAAGTTGATTTGTCATAGAACTGGGAATAAATTAGTTGAGTACGTTGTTAAGCACAGCAATTTTGGAGGTTTGGCTAGGGTCCAAACCTTTTTTTTGCTTTATGGTAGTATAGGAGTTGTATTAAGTAGTCGTGCAAAATAAACCATAAAACTATGAACTATAACCATGAGCAATATTCAAGACTACGATCCCAGTGGTATAGCACAAATCAATGGTAATCTGTTAGGGTTACCAGACACTTATGATTCTGCTAATTTAATAATCTTCCCCGTTCCCTGGGAAGTAACCGTTTCATACAGGACTGGAACTGGGAATGGACCACAGCGGATTTTGGATGGTTCCTACCAAATAGATTTATTTGACCTTGATAACCCTGACGGTTGGAAACAAGGGATTTTTCTCATGGAAATCTCCCAAGATATTCTAGATAAAAATCATTATTATCGTCAACAAGCTGCCAAAATTATTCAAAGACAAGCAGAGGGTAAAGCTCTAAAAGCAGAGCCAGACTTAACCGGTATACTAGCGGAAGTAAACCAAGCAGGGAGAGACTTGAACAAGTGGTTATTTGACCAGTGTCAACAGACAATCTCCCAGGGGAAAAAAGTAGGGGTTATTGGTGGTGACCACAGTTCACCCCTGGGTTATTTACAAGCTCTAGGGAGTCAATACTCTGATTTTGGTATTTTACATATAGATGCACATGCAGATCTAAGACCTGCTTATGAAGGATTTGAATTTTCCCATGGGTCAATTATGTTCAATGCACTGGGAATACCCCAGATATCCAAATTAGTCCAGGTTGGTTTACGGGATATTTGTATTGACGAAGTAGAAATTATCAAAGGTTCAAATAATCGCATTGTGGCTTATTATGACCCAATCATTAAACAGCAGCAATATGCTGGTAAAACCTGGAATGACCTATGTGAAGAAATAGTGGCTAATTTACCCCACCATGTTTACATCAGCTTTGATGTTGATGGTTTAGATCCCAAACTTTGTCCTCACACTGGAACCCCCGTACCTGGTGGATTGGAATTGGAGCAAGCTTATGGTTTATTCAGGAAAGTGGTCAAAACTGGTAGAAAGATTATTGGTTTTGATGTGTGTGAGGTTGGTGACGGGGAGTGGGATGGTAACGTAGGTGCGAGAATTGTTTATAAGTTAGCGAATTTATTACACTTAACCTATACTGATTGTGGTTAAATACCCTAGATAGCCATAATTTATAACTGATTTACCATGTTAGAACTATTCAACACCATTAATCCCTGGTTAGCAGGTGGAGCATTAAACGCTGCTTTACTGACATTGGTTGATAGGATCCCCAATAAACTATTGACCCCCGCGGGTATTCGTCATGCTTGGTTATTGGGTGTGATCATCTGGGGAACATTAGGATGGCCAGGATATTTAGTAGTGGGATTTTATTTTATTGTTGGTTCGGGAGTGACTCGCATTGGGATTAAACAGAAACAAGTTCAGGGAATTGCGGAAAAACGCTCTGGTGCTCGAGGTCCAGAAAACGTTTGGGGGTCTGCTTTAATTGGAGCTTTATGTTCCCTGGGAGTATTATTACTACCCGCTTGGAGTTATTTGCTATGCTTAGGTTATGTAGCCAGTTTTAGCACCAAATTATCTGATACAACTGCTAGTGAAATAGGTAAAGCATACGGAAAACGTACATTTTTAATCACTACCCTACAACCAGTACCCAGAGGTACAGAAGGTGCAATTAGCTTAGAAGGAACTCTAGCTGGTATGGTCGGTTCAATTTTAGTGGCCATTGTGGGATGGAGTGTAAATTTAATAGATATGCCAGGAATTTTTTGGTGTGCGATCGCCTCATTTATTGCGACTAATTTAGAAAGTGTAATTGGTGCAACATTGCAATCTAAATATACGTGGCTAACTAATGAAGTGGTGAATATTTTCAATACATTAATAGGGGCAATTGTGGCAATGATATTAGCAGTAGTTTTTCAAAGAGTATTAATTTAATCAGTTTGAAATAAATACAAAGAGGAAGATGTAAGAGAGCGGGGAGAGATAAGAAATTTTCTTGATTACTAATTTATAAAATCTTTATCATAATGAACCTTATTTTCCCCAATAGTTATCTATTATTTAAAGAAAAGACCCAGCTATAGATTGGTCACATTTTCATCATATTAATTTTATGGAATCCTCATCATTTTTTACAATCAATGACGAACAAATTGAACTTTCTCAGGTAGTTAATTATTTACAAGTTTCTGGTAGACTCAATCAGTTTATTAATGATGTAGTGAGGCAATATATACTAGAAAAAGAGATAAAAAATAGAAATGATGTAGATATTAGCACAGCATTAATCGAGCAAGCAATAATTGATTTTAGGTTAAAAAATCAACTGACAGACCAAGAGCAGTTTCAAAATTGGTTAACCAACAATGGTACGGATTATGGAACATTTTATGAATCCGTGAGTTTTAGTTTCAAACTAGAAAAACTCAAGGTAGTAATTACCGAGCCAAAAATACCGGAATATTTTATCGAAAGGAAGATTTATTTAGATCGGGTTGTGCTTTCTCGAATTATGGTGAGTACGCGAGAATTAGCGGAGGAGTTGCACACACAGATACAAGAAGGAGGTAGTTTTGAACAACTGGCAAAAGAATATTCTTTAGCAGATGAAAAAACCTTTAATGGTATGATGGGTCCTATTAGTCGTGGTAGTTTACCAGATATACTGCGTGCTTCCGTAGATGGAGCGAATATGGGAGAATTGATTGGACCTATAGAAATAGAGGGTACTTTTAACCTATTCAGACTGGAGAATATCTTATTATCTTCCCTAGAAAACGTGCAATTAAAACAATCATTACAGAATGAGCTATTTGAAAAATGGTTGGGAGAGAAGATTCAAAATGTGACCGTAAAATTACAAGTCAGTTAAGAGATTTATTAAGTATCCGTCAATTCTAGGAAATAATTCGGAATGATTGAGAATATTTGTGAATATTCTCAATTATAAAACCAAACATCAAACTTGAAAAATTGTCAGACTAAATGTGTTAGATGCTATAGAGTGGAAAAAATTGCCTTTTTGTTGGTTAAACGCTGATCAGCAAACAGAATTAAAATGTAAATCGGAAATTCGTCAATACCAAATGGGCGAAAAAATTTGGTCACAAGAAACAGGGAGATATCAGTTTTTTATTATTAGTGGTAAAGTGCGATTGCGGGACGAGATGAATAAACCCGTGGTCACTTTAGGGGATGGAGACTGGTTTGGCAACTTGCAGCCAGTTTTTAAAAACTGTAAAGCAGTAGCTGCTAGTAGAGAAGTAAAAATTATTTATTGGGAGACATCCTTATGGAAAGAGTTCAACCACCCCCAAATCGATCAATTTTGGTCTGATCAGGAAGAACAAAACCAACCCACCTTAATTGAGTCTTCAAATCTGAGCACATCAACCACTAAGTCCACCATCGCTAACTATCCTTTTATAGCCAGTGGTAACACTGCATCCGCTTGTCTAACAATGGTGATGCAATATTTAAACAATCCCGTAGCTCTAGACTGGGTGCAACGTCAACTAGGAGGAGAAACCCCCAAAAATTTAATAGAAACTGGGGGAAAAATCGGTTTAATAGTCCGGAAAATTCAAGTAAGCTGGAATGATTTAAAACAATTAACTTTCCCCGCTCTCTTACAGTGGAAATCCTCCCATACCTGGGTAGTAGTTTATGGAATCAAAGGTGAAGACTTAATTATTGCTAACCCCCTGAGTGTTGAATGTGAATGTTTAACACAATCTGTAGTGGAATCATCCTGGGATGGTATATTATGGCAAACTGAATTAATTACTGAACAGGAAAAATTCAATCTCTCCTGGTTCGCACCCGCAATTTGGAAATACCGTAAGTTATTGAGTGAGGTCTTATTAGCATCCCTTACTTTACAATTATTGGGTTTAACAACACCATTGATTACCCAGGTAATTATTGATAAAGTTATGGTACAGGAGAGTTTAGCAACTCTCGATGTCATGGCGATCGCTCTATTATTGGTTAGTGTTTTTGAATCGGTTTTAGGAATTTTAAGGGTCTTCATTTTCACCCATACAGCAAGAAGGTTAGATTTAAGTTTATCTGCTCAACTTTTTCGCCATTTAATGCGTCTACCCTTGGCATATTTTGAAGCTCGTCGAGTGGGAGATACGGTTGCTAGGGTTCAAGAATTAGAACAGATTCGACAGTTTTTAACCGGTACAGCTTTAACGGTAATTCTGGATAGTATTTTTGCCATAGTATATTTGGCATTGATGTCTTACTATAACATAACTCTTACTTTTGTATCCCTAGCAGTTTTACCACTATTTGCAGCTTTAACAATTATTTCTACCCCCATTTTAAGAAATTGGTTAAATCAGACTTTTAACCGTAGTGCGGATAGTCAGGCATTTTTGGTAGAGACAATTACAGCTATTCATTCTGTAAAAGCACATGCAGCAGAACCAGTAGCTAGGGAAAGATGGGAAGGACTATTTGCTAAGTTTATCCGTACGGGATTTAAAGCTTCTACAACTTCCAATATCAGTAGCAATATTGGCAATTTTTTCACTAATTTTTCTAACTTATTAATACTTTGGGTGGGAGCAAGATTAGTGATTGACCACCAAATCACTGTAGGTCAATTAATTGCTTTTCAAATGTTATCAGCAAGAGTAACAGGACCTTTATTACGATTGGTGCAACTATGGCAAAATCTCCAACAGGTTTTACTATCTGTAGATAGAATTGGCGATATTCTTAATGCTGCACCAGAAGCGGAAATGGGAACGGGATTAGTTCTACCACCACTAAAAGGAGAAGTTAGTTTTCAACAGGTTTTTTTCCGTTACAGTCCCCACACCGAACCGGTGTTAAAGGGAATTTCTTTCCAAGTCCAACCAGGTCAGTTTATAGGGATTGTGGGACGTAGTGGTTCTGGTAAAAGTACCCTATCTAAACTTCTACAAAGACTATATCAAATTGAATCGGGACGTATTTTAATAGATGGCTTTGATCTCAAAAGTTGTGACCTAGCATCTTTAAGAGGACAGATTGCAGTGGTGTTACAAGAGGACTTTTTATTTAATGGATCAATTTTAGAAAACATTAGTTTAGGTAATCCAGATATTACAGCTAAACAGGTAGTAGAGGCGGCTAAATTAGCAGTTGCACACGATTTTATCAGTCAATTACCATTTGGTTATGAAACTAATGTGGGTGAAAGGGGTACAGCTTTATCTGGTGGACAAAGACAAAGAATAGCCCTAGCTAGAATGTTTCTTTCTCCTGCGCCAATTCTAATCCTAGACGAAGCAACTAGCGCTTTAGATAGTGAAACTGAACAGCAGGTTTTATCCAATTTACAAAAAATTTCCGCTCACCGCACGGTGTTTTTAATTGCCCATAGATTTGCTCCTTTAAAGCGTGCAGATCTAATTTTGGTTATGGAAAAGGGGATTATCGCAGAACAAGGCAATCACCCAAGTTTACTACAACAAAAAGGTCTATACTGGTCACTCTATCAAAGACAGCAAATGAGTGTTTAATTTTGGAAAAATCAGGAACAATATTTCATTTGTGGATTAAAACACAACAAATATGATGCATAACTCAAAAAATGTGGTAATTATAATGAAAAGAGCGATTGCGAAATGGGTCGAGGAACGAGACCCATCCTACAAATAATTGTGCCTCCCTACTTGCTGAGTAAAGATCCATAATTTTAAATCGGAAACCAATTCTCATTTAAAATTGTCTCCAGGTTAGTAATAGGTTCGACGGGGAAAGTGGTGAGCGGTAATTGCGATCGCCTGGCAGCAATTTCCCTTGCGTCTTGATAACATTCTATGAATATCTCTTTTAGATAGGTATTGAGGCTAGGACTCGCTTTTAATTCTCTTTTGATCTGTTTACGAAAGTTAGTGATTTCGGCTTGCCAATGCGCTAAATTTGTCGGTTTTTCTGACTCCCAGTAAGTGCTTTTCAACAGGTGTTCTATTAACAGGGTGAGCAAACTTTGCATGCGTCTTTTCTCCCGTCTGTTAAAGTCACGACTCTCCAGTTGTTTTACAGTTTTGAGTATCCAGAGATGGTAATCACTGTCATATAAGGTGGGTTGCACCTGTGATGATTTGGTTTCCATTCTATTACCTTACTTATCCTGCGGTTAGTTTGGACTATTCCTAATTTTAAAGCACGCTGTTTGGTAAGTCACAGTTAAAAGATGCTTCTCGGTTAGGAGTAATTCTTTATATCCTGTGGGTCCGTTGGGTTTCGTATTAAACTCAACCCAACCTACGAGATCCTGGGTCTAGGACACAATAAAGGGCGATCGGGAGGGATCTGGCGAAGCACTGACATTTCATAAAATGTAGGTCGCTCTGTTTACCTAGAGATGATGTTGGATATGAAATCAACCTGGTAGCTAGTAACTACCAGGTTCTCAGAGAAAAACTCTAAGTCTCAAAATCTACAAAATACCCCAAAAATGTAGGAAGCCTTGACCAGAAAACAACTCAATTAAGGTTGCTGATACAAAACCAATCATGGCCAAGCGACCATTCCAGATCTCAGCTTGGGGAGTGAACCCCCAACGCCATGCATTGCGGTCTTCTGGTACGGAGCTAGTGGTTTTTGCTGCATTACTCATGGTTCGCACTCCAGTTTGAGTTTACTAAGTTTTATTGTCTTATGTAAACTAATATAACAAATATTTTCAAAAATGCAACATTCCTGTTTAACTATTTCTCTGGAAATGTTAATTAGGGAGGCACAATTATTTGTAGGATGGGTTTAACCCACGCGGGTGTTGGGTTTCATACTTCAACCCAACCTGCGTTGATCTTATATTTAATTCCACTTAACTTCCGGTTTCTAGGACTAAAACTACTGATGTAATTATTTCATCCCTAGTCATGGGGAGGATGTTCTCCCCCCTAGCGTCCCTATCTAGGATGGGTATGGATTCTATAGATGTTTTGATCACGCGATCTTTATTAGTAACCAGTGCTACTTCCTGACTGCTATTAGTCCTAGTTATGGCCACCAGGTTATCGGTTTTGTTATGGAACTTCAACATCTGTGTACCCAAATCACCTCGATTACCCGCTCTTAAACTACTACTAGATATTTTCTTGGCATATCCCTCCTGGGTCACTAACAATAAATTTTCTTCTTGTCCAATCGCGACACACCCTATAATTTGCTGACTTTTAAGAATACGGAAGGATTGTAAACCCATGGCGCCACGTCCCATAACTGGTAATTGGTCATCGTTAATGGCAAAACGTAAACAACGACCTCCCGAACTGGCTAAAATCAGATTGTGATTAGGATTAGTTAACTGGGCAAAACACAATTGGTCATCATCTTTTACTTTTAATATGGTTATTCCTCGCTTGCTAACATTGGTTAATTCTTCTAAGGAAAGCCGCTTAATTCTTCCTTGTTTGGTTACTATAACCATGTCATGAGTATCTTTGGTTTCCGGGAGAATAAAACGACCCAAAATCCCCTCCACATTGCCTTGAGCTGTGTTAGTGAGCAGGGTAATTAATGGTATTCCCCTGGGAGAACGGGGACTAATAGGGGAAATATCTCCCACTTTCGCAGGATAAACTTTGCCACTAGTATTGAGAATCAATAGATCTTGGTGGGTATTAGTTATTTCAGTTTGAATGAGAAAATCATTGTCTCCCATGATAGTTTCAGCTTTAGCTTTTTTGCTACCAGGAGCAAGACTACGTACGTAGCCACGGTGGGTAAATTCCAAAATGGCGGGTTCTGGTGGTTGTTCCTCCTGGGAAATTTTGGATTTTTCCTTTTCTCCCGGAGAGGATGGCTGATTATTGACTTTATCTGCTTTAACAGCTATCTGCCCAGGTATTAGTTTAGTTCTTCTGGTATCCCCATATTTACGTTTGAGAGTTCGTAAATCCTTTTTCAAGGATTTGAGTAATTCGCGTCGGTCTTCTAAGAGTCTGCGCAGGGAAGTAATCTGCTCATTGAGCTGATCAAATTCTTCCTGTAAATTTTGCCGTTCTAAACTGGTTAAACGACGTAATGGCATAGCCAAAATAGCATCAGCTTGAGTTTCCGTCAGATCCAATTGCTGACAAAGGACCATTTTGGCTGTACTACCATCAGGGGACTGTCGTAGGATTGTAATTACCTCATCCACAGCAAAAAGAGCTTTCAATAAACCAGCGACTATACTTGCTCGGTTTTCAGCTTTGCCCAACTCATAACTGTAACGACGGTTAAGAGTGTCTTCCCGAAAACGCAGGAACTCCTGTAACATTTGTCGCAGGCTTAACTGACGGGGTTGTCCTTCTACTAAAGCTAGCAGAATGGCTCCAAAGGTAGTTTGTAATGCCGTTTGGTGATACAGCTGCCCAATTACCTCCTCCGGGTTAGCATCCCGTTTGAGTTCAATTACTACCCGCATTCCCTGGCGATCGCTCTCATCACGCAAATCCGAAATTCCGTGTAAGCGACCTTGATTAACTAGATCAGCTACCTTTTCAATCCAACCTGCTTTATTGACCTGATAGGGTAATTCGGTGACGATAATTGCCGTGCGACGCCTTCCACCTCGGGTGGAGACAATATCTTCTAGAGAAACGACACCACGTAAGATAATGCCACCTTTACCCGTATTGTATGCTTCCTTGATTCCCCCACTACCAACAATTTGTCCACCGGTGGGAAAATCCGGACCTGGAATTAATTCCAGTAGTTTTTCCTCCGTTAGGTCAGGATGGTCAATTAAAGCGATTAAACCATCGACTATTTCCCCTAAATTATGGGGAGGAATATTAGTGGCCATTCCCACAGCAATCCCAGCACAACCATTGATTAACAAAAATGGCAACTGAGCTGGTAAAACCGTGGGTTCCTGCTGGGAATTGTCAAAGTTACCCACGAATTCTACTGTTTCTTCGCCAATTTCCCGGAGCATTGCTTCATGACCAATTGGTGCCAAGCGGGTTTCCGTATACCGCATTGCTGCTGGTGGATCATTATCCACACTGCCAAAATTACCATGTCCCCCCAATAGAGGATAACGACTGGAAAAATCCTGTACTAATCTCACTAGAGCGTCATATACAGCTTGGTCGCCATGGGGATGGTATTTACCCAACACATCACCAACTACGCGGGCACATTTTCGATAGGGTCTATCTGGTGTTAAACCCAATTCGTGCATGGCATATAAAATTCGTCTATGTACTGGCTTTAGTCCGTCCCGTACGTCTGGTAATGCTCGCCCTACAATCACACTCATGGCATATTCTAAATAAGACCTTTGCATTTCTGTGTGTAGGGCCGTAGAAACTACCTGTCCCGTATTGAGAAGGTTTAACTGTTCTGCCATGAGTTCTTCCCTGAATTCTAGCTATATAAAACTCGTTGTAATTGAACACTTTAACAACTGCTGCACCACTGAAATATATGGGAGATGGGATCTCCTAACTAATTTTTACAGTTCTTTTGCAAAAAGAACTCTCATATTGTCCCTGATATTGATTCCACTCCCTAGATTATTGATTATTAGGCTGAAATCCATAGCTGCTGCTGTTTTATGGTTAAAACTTAGGAAATTCAAACTAATGTAAATTATTTTCATTAATACATATCCCTATGAATTTATCTACAGTCTTTGGTTATTTTACCTCACCTACCTAAACCTACCTAATTGGATGGAATTTTTCATGAAGACAGTTTTGATTGTGGAAGATGACCTGATTAATGCTCGTGTCTTTGCCAAGATTTTAACCAAACGTGCTGGTTTAGCGGTAAAACACACGGAAAATGTGGCAGAAGTTATCACCATCGCCCAATCAGGGGGAGCTGATTTGATTTTAATGGATGTTTCTCTGTCACATAGTCTTTATCAAGGTGAGTCTGTGGATGGAATCAAAATTACACAACTGTTAAAATCTCACCCCCAAACAGCAAGACTACCTGTAATTCTTGTCACCGCTCACGCTATGGAGGGCGATCGCGAGAATTTTCTCAAACAAAGTGGTGCTGATGACTATATTTCTAAGCCAGTTGTTGATCACCAGCAATTTATTGCTCAAGTTATGAATCTCCTCAATGGTAACCGGGAATCGTCTTGATCCATTGCTACTGATTGTCTGTTGGGCTAGGTGTCTCTTCTTTCGGTTCTAGAGCTGATCTAATCTCAGGTAGTTCTAAAAACTTTTTAGCATCTAACAGTAACTTTGTTCCCCAGAGATTTTCTTTGAGAAAGTCAAGATCCGCATACCTTTGATCTATTTTTAGGGCCTGTTCTCCCTTGGTTAACCCCTGTTGACTTTCACCCCGGGTGTAAAGAGCTACTGCTAACGCTAAGAGAGCTTCCGCTGCTCTCTGGTCTATGGCAATTGCTTTTTCCCATTCTTTAATGGCACCCTTTACGTCTCCCTGTTCGTATTTAATTAGACCAATGTTATTAATTGCTGGCCAGAACTTCTTGTCTTGATTAGCAGCTTGGTTAAGTTGGGCGATCGCTTCTGGTAATCTACCCAATATGTAATAGGTATTACCCAAATTAAATAATCCTTCCGGATCATTTGGTCTTAATTTTAACCCTGATTGATAGTATTTTACTGAAAGTTGATAATTTTTCTGTTGGAAATTAGCTGATCCCAGGGCAAATAAAATATCGGGATTATTGGGGTTGAGTTTTTGGGCTTGTGTCAAAGAGGCGATCGCTTCTGGGAAATCCTTTCTTTGTACATGTAACTGACTTAACAAAAACCATACTTTGTCATTTGTTGGTGCCAATTGCACGGCCATTTTAGCTCTGGGTATGGCCAGCTCAAACTGATCAAGTCGAGCCAGTTGGGCTGCTTCCTGGGCTAGTCTTAACCCTTGCTTTTCTAAATTTGCCCTATTGAGTTGTATAGCATACGGGAGAAGTGCCTGTGCTTGAACAGGATCGGGTAGACTGGATAAACCACAGACAACTAAAACAGAGATTAAACCAAGGTATTTCGGCACACTACCGCCTCTTAAGTCATAAATTAAATCTTCTTTACCATAGCTTAGACGATTTTTACCTGAAACAACATCAAAAATTCTACTCCTAGATGTAAAAAAATCACAGGGTGGGAAATTTTCACTTCCTTAAAGAAATATTACGAATTATGAACTATGATTATAAATAGACACCCATTTATCAAAAATCAGTTCCCAAGGAGAAGTTAATACTCGTACTAGCTTAGGCAAAACAAGTAAATAAAAATCACTGAAACCCAAAGGACCTATTAAATCAGACATTAATTTAATTAAAACTACAAAGAGGTGAGGACAAATGGTTAGCATAAGTAAACACGTTGAGATTCCCCTAATAGGTAAAAAAGGCCAGTATTCCTGGCGTTGGATAATAGGGATCGTGGCATCTGGGGTGTTAATATTGGGAGCAACAACCATCATAAAAGCTGGCAATTCTGAAAATCGTAAACCAGATATTACCAAACTAACGGTTCCAGTAGAAGCCAAAGATCTCACCGTGAGAATTACAGCTAGCGGTAAGGTACAACCAATACAAAGTGTCAATGTGAGTCCCAAAAACGCTGGGTTATTGGCAGAATTAAACGTAGAGCAGGGAGAAAAAGTAGAAGAGGGACAGATAATAGCCCGTATGGATGATTCAGAGATCAGAATGGGAATTTTGCAATTCCAGGCCAATTTAGAACAAGCAAAAGCGCAGTTAGCAGATGCTGAAGCAGGTAGTCGTGTTGAAGACATAGCCCAAGCTAAGGCCAGAGTGAACCAGGCAAAAGCCCAATTAGAAATAATTAGTTCAGGTAGTCGTTCCCAAGAGATTGAACAGGCAAAAGCGAGTGTAGAAGGTGCTAGGTCTCAGTTAGAACTAACCCAAGCAAGACTCAACCGATATCAAAAATTGGCTAAGGAGGGGGCAATTTCCCAAGACACCTTAGACCAGTACATCGCAGAAAATAAAAGGGCAAAATCCAACTTACGAGAAGCGGAAAAACGATTGTCCCTACAGGAAGCTGGCAATCGTGAACAGGAGATTAGAAGACAGCAAGCAGTGGTTACCCAGGAGACAGAAGGACTGAGAAAATTACAAAATGGCAGTCGTCCCCAGGAAATAGCCAGACTCACAGCAGTGGTGGAAGCAGCAAAAGCCCAATTAAAACGACAACAGGTTCAATTGGAAGATACCATTATTCGCGCTCCCTTCGCGGGAATCATTACTCAAAAATACGCCAATATCGGTGCTTTTGTTACCCCCACAACTTCCGCTTCTAGTAGTACATCAGCCACCTCCAGCTCAATTGTGGCCTTAGCAAGAGGTTTAGAAGTGTTAGCGCTAATTCCAGAAGCGGATATTGCTAGAATAAAACAGGGACAGCAAGTAGAAATCATCAGTGATGCTTATCCAAATCAGGTTTTTACAGGACGTGTTCGCCTAATAGCACCCGAAGCAGTAATAGAACAAGGTGTGACCTCCTTCCAGGTGAGGATTTTCATCGTCAATGGTGGAGATAAGTTACGATCAGGTTTAAATGTGGACGTAACCTTTTTAGGCGATCGCTTGGAAGATGCTATAACCATTCCCACAGTTGCTATTCTCACTGAAGATGGTAAGACGGGGGTATTAGTACCGGATAGTGACAATAAACCGGAGTTTAGGGAAATTAGCATTGGAGCGCAAATAAAAAATGAGACCCAGGTTTTAACAGGAATACAAACGGGAGATTTAATATTTATTAATCCCCCCAAAGACTACAAAAGCAAAAAACCAAACTAAATGAAATATTAAAACCTATGAACTTTGTAGAAACCTTACAAATGGCTGGTAAAACCCTGCTAGCAAATAAACTAAGAAGTGCCTTAACAATGCTAGGCATTATTATTGGCAACAGCTCAGTTATTATGATGGTTGGTTTAGGAGAAGGGGGACAAAGATATGTAGCCCAACAGTTAAATTCCCTAGGTCCCAATGTGTTGTTTGTAATTCCGGGGAACGAAGAAACTCAAAGGGTCTCTCGGGATGTGATTAAGACTTTAGTATATGCAGATGCTGAAGCTATTGAAACTCAAGTTCCTACTATTAAAGCAACTGCAGCAGAACTAAACAGTAGGCAAGTAGTTACCTATAAAAACAAAAATACTAATATCAACATCATTGGTACAACTCCCAATTTTTTGCAGGTGCGTAACTTTGAAGTAGCTACAGGTAGATTCTTTAATGATTTGGATATGAAACGGAGTAACCAGGTAGTAGTTATTGGGAGTAAGTTAAAACAAAAGATGTTTGGCAATCAAAATCCCATTAGTCAACAGATTAAAATAAAAAACTCCAGTTTTCAAATAATTGGTGTGTTGACAGAAAAGGGATCTAATTTAGGTGTTGACTATGATTCATCTGCGCTGGTTCCCATCATGACCTCAGCAAATCGTATAGTTGGCAAAACATCTCCCTATGGATTAGAGGTCACCTATATAACCGCTTCTGCTCAAGATGCTGATAGCGTAGATGCGGCAAAATTCCAAATTACTAATTTACTCAGACGACGCCATAAACTGGTGGGAGAAAATGACTTTACTATTCGTACCCAAAAGGATGCTTTACAAATAGTGGGTCAAATTTCCAATGCTCTGAGTTTGATGTTGGTGGGAATTGCTGGCATTTCTCTGTTTGTTGGTGGTATTGGAATCATGAATATCATGTTGGTTTCGGTAACTGAAAGAACCCAAGAAATTGGTTTGAGAAAGGCCATAGGTGCTACCCAACAAGACATTTTACTTCAGTTTATTATTGAAGCCATTATTGTTTCCGTAATTGGTGGATTAGCTGGTACAGGTATAGGAATTGGTGGATTAAGTTTAGTGTCTTCCCTAGGGATAATAGATGCTACTACTTCCCTTAGTTCCATTTTTATGACCGTAGGTATTTCTGGCGCAATCGGTCTATTTTTCGGCGTTTTCCCCGCTCGTCGTGCTGCTCAACTAGATCCTATCGTGGCTTTAAGAAGTGCTTAGAAAAAGAATATAGGATAAACTTTTATGTCTACAACCTTGATGATTAGTGACTTGGTAAATGAATCTCTGGATGGTAATTCTTGCTCTCAACCAGAGATTATCCGCTTGGAGAACATATTTAAAGTCTATGGAACTGGGGAAACAGAAGTGAAGGCCCTGAATAATATTAACCTAGTAATTAATCAAGGAGAATATTGTGCCATCATGGGTCCTTCTGGTTCCGGTAAATCTACCGCCATGAATATTATTGGTTGTTTAGACCGCCCCAGTGGTGGTAATTATTATTTAGATAATGTGAATGTTGCTGATATGAATGATCAACAGTTGGCACAAATTCGCAATCTCAAATTGGGTTTTGTTTTTCAACAATTTCATTTATTAACTCAATTGACAGCTCTAGAAAACGTCATGCTACCCATGGTTTATGCTGGTGTTAAACCTGGAGAAAGAAAAGCCAGAGCTATAGAAGCTCTGATTAGAGTGGGTTTGGAAAAACGCCTGCACAATAAACCCAATCAACTATCGGGAGGACAACAACAACGAGTGGCGATCGCTCGTGCAATTGTCAATGCTCCAGTGGTACTTTTAGCAGATGAACCAACTGGTGCTTTAGATTCTCGCACTACTCAAGAGGTGTTAGATATTTTTACTGAGTTAAATAGTACGGGAATTACTGTAATTATGGTAACTCATGAAACGGAAGTAGCTAGTCAAACTAAACGTATTGTTTGGTTTCGGGATGGTGAAGTGGTTCATTCCCATCTCACACCCGAGGAACTACATCATTTGGTGAGCAGTTGATTTATTCTTCTTTTGTTTTTAAAAACCATTTTATGGTTCTAGGTATGGAGGGGTTAGCGGTAGGGTAACCCATGGGGGCGTTGGGTTTCATACTTCAACCCAACCTACATTCATCTTATATTTAATATATTTAATTCCACCCACCCAACTTAGCTTGTGCCGGTATCTAAATACGGCTATAAATATAAAGGCGCGTGGGATACACGCCCTCAAAGCTCAATCAATGTCTTCATAGAAGAGTCGTTGAGAAGCCCACACTCACCTGTAAGGGAGTGTGTGGAGTATGTCACGATTCATCATCATAGTAATCATCTTGGGGTTTTGCTCTATATTTTGGTGTTTGGGAGCGACCACGAGGGGAGCTTCTAATGCGACGACTGACCTCATTAAATAAGTCCTCCCGCACATAAGGATAGTCACTTACCCACAAATTACGACTGGGGATGTAAATATTGCTAAACTCTTCAATTGTGCTTAAATCAGCACTGTTAGACATTACTAACATTTCTGCCACCTGACCACGGGCGATCGCCTTATGGGTGGAACGTAAGGGAGCATCAAATTCAATGCTGAACCCTGTGTTATCGCCAATTTCTAAATTGATCCGCTTTTCCCGATTTTCGATAATGACCAATTCTCCGCGATTATTGACTGTCTCCTGTTTGCCAATTACTTTTTCTGTAATCCACCAGTCTACAATCCTTCCTCGAAAAAAACCACCATATTTATAACTACGATATTTAAAATTACGAATACTCGCTTGATAAACGGGATACCATAACCAAAAAAAACCACCGAAAACACCAAAAACAAATACCAAACCAAAGTCCAATTGCAGGAGGTTTTTAATCAGCAAAATCACCACCACTGTCACCACAGAAATTAACAGTCTTTGGAGAAAATTATTGAATTTTCCCCAGTAGTATTTATACTGGTCGCCACTACCAATCAAAGGAATAATCTGTTCTAGTTTTTGCCGAGTCAGTGGAATAATCATAATCTAATCTTGCTCCCTAAACCTTGATTCCCCATCCGCAATCACAGGATTTTTTCTAATCCATATACCAATGATTTTAACTGATTAATCTTACGAATGGCTAATAAAACTCCTGGCATATAACAAGAGCGATCACTGGTATCATGACGTAGGGTGTAAATTTGACCAGCTGCACCAAAAATTACTTCCTGATGGGCAATAAGTCCAGGTAAACGCACGCTGTGAATCCTTATTCCTTCATCTGCTAAACAACCCCTCGCACCGGCAATTTTTTCCGTTTCTGTTACCTGGGGTGGGTTGAAGGTTTTACCCATATCTGCTAATAATTGGGCAGTTTGAATCGCTGTACCACTGGGTGCATCAGCTTTTTGATTGTGGTGAAGTTCAATAATTTCTACATGGTCAAAGTATTGGGATGCGGTAATTGCTGCTTGTTGTAGCAATACTATACCTATGGAGAAGTTGGGAATTATTAGACAACCTGTACTAGCTTTTTCGGCAAAGTCAGCTAAATTTTCCAGTTGTTGGGGACTTAAACCGGTGGTTCCCACCACGGGACGAATCCCATAGGCGATCGCACTGCGAACGTTATCATAAACTGCATCAGGATGGGTAAAATCAACCATTACTGGTGGTTGTAGTTGTCTTTCTCCTGCAACATAGCCCAATATGGGCTCTAATTGATTGGTGATGGGAACTTCTAGGGCTATGTTTAGACCTGCTAATTCTCCAGCGTCTTTTCCTTGGTGTTCTGGGGAGGTATCAATAGCACCCATCAGGGTCATATCTGATGCTTGGGATATGGCTTTGATCACTTCCCTACCCATTTTTCCTCCAGCACCATTGACGATAACTGGGATGGTTGATTGATTGGTCATATTTTTTTGATCTTGTCTCCAAAAATTGGTTTTTGCTCATTCCACATTCTACAATTATGCCCAATAATTGGAATCTTGGATTTGGAAACTGCTGAAGGGACACTCCTCGGGAAAGTCTTGGTCGTCTAATCCTGTTTCTCTAATGGCTAGGTCTTTACCATCTAACCAAGCTTCTTCTAAGGCTTCATTCCATTTATTTTTCAAACCGGGATTTCGCTCCAGTAAACGGTCGATTTTCCGTCTCTGTTCCCGAATGGTGGCTTTCCAGCTGTTGCTCCTATTAGCGGGTTGATATTTCCATTTCAGCAAATGACCGATCAGAATGCTCAACCGGGAACTTAGTTGGTCATAATGGCGGTTTCCCAAATCGCCAATCTCCTCTGCTAGATGTTGCCAATCTAAACTATTGATTTGGCGATTTAATAGAGCTTGGGACTGTTCCTGAGTCCATGTATAAAAGTCTGTTTCATACAGCATATCGGCTTTTCTGTTTCCAGTTCCTTACTCCTAGTCTAAAATAGTATCTTAATTCTATTCACTTTCTTTCAACTTCATGAACAAAAAATTCCTGTTGACTTTGCTGTCTAGCCCAGTCTTGTTTACATCTGTTATCACTACGGTGATGATCGCTCAACCAGTTCATGCTAGTCCTACTATCACCTCCGGTAAAACTCGTCTCTCCTGCGTGCGATCGCCTCATTCACCTACTACTGGCAAACAAATATGTATACAGATCCCGGAAGCTACCTCTCCTCCAAAGTCTGAATCAATAGTAATAGCCATCTCACAGCCTGACCAATCAGCAACGGATGAGTTTGTTCTGACTGATGCAGAAAGTGATGAAGCTATTCAGCTATTTGGCTGTGATTGTCCCGTTTGTATTCGAGCTATACGTCAGTTACATGGATTAGCTCCTGGACCGCTTTAAACTATGTTTTCCCCTATTCGGTTGATCCCTATCAACCGATTTTTAACAGGTAGGACATACAGTTCCCCATGAGGAAATATACCACTAACATGGCTGCTGCTGCTACAGCAACCAATGCACCCGCTAACATCAGGGAAAATTCCTTGTTCTCTATGGCCTTCTCCATTAGGTGGAGCGACCAAGCTACCAGTGCTACATCAAAAATTAGAATAGGAATCAACATAATTCTTAATATTTCTTAATACTAGTCAACTAATATTAACACTGTTTTTGAGAACTGTGTCTGACTTTGGTCAGAGATATACCTGGTTGCCAAGAGCGGGATTAACACGGTAAGCGGATGGGAACAGATTGTTCTTGCAAATAATTTTTAATTTGCGCAATGCTTAAATGTCCATAATGCAGTATGGATGCTAATAAGGCGGCTTCGGCTTGTCCTAGAGTTAGAGCTTGGTGAATATGCTGACAATTGCCAGCTCCACCAGAAGCAATGACGGGAATTTCCACAGCTTGGGCGATCGCTCTGGTTAATTCCAGGTCATAGCCAGCTTGAGTACCATCCGCATCCATACTAGTTACTAACAGTTCACCAGCCCCCCTTTTTTCAACTTCCTGTGCCCAGGATAAAGCATCTATGCCTGTATTTTCCCTACCACCTCGCACGTACACATCCCAACCCGTAGAGTTAGGTTCAACTCTCCTTCGCGCATCAATGGCTACCACAATACACTGATTTCCAAAGCGATCGCTCGCCTCATTAATCAAGTGTGGATTGCGGACAGCTGCTGAATTAATACTAACTTTATCAGCTCCCGCTCGTAACAAATCTTTAACATTTTCTAATGTTTGAACACCTCCTCCCACAGTCAAGGGAATAAAAACCTGGTCAGCAGTTCGGTAAACTACATCAATAATAGTATCACGGTCTTCGTGAGTAGCTGTAATATCTAAAAATACTAATTCATCAGCACCAGCTTCATCGTAAATCCTAGCCAGCTCTACTGGATCTCCAGCATCCTTCAAGTCAACAAAATTGACACCTTTCACAACTCGTCCAGCCTTGACATCTAAACAAGGTAAAATTCTTTTAGATAGCATAGTAATTTCTCTGTCTTTTGATAACTGTTGGCCTAGTCGTTGGCAAAATTGTTGTTGGGTTATAAACTGGACATTCTACTGTATCCATTTTTTCGGTAAATGCTAACTGGTAGTACTAGTTCACGTAAAAAACCAATTCTTCACAAAGATTTTCCCACCTGTATGCTGGTTGGCTAGTCGCTTATTTTTAGTTCTATTTACCTTGATCTAATGAACTATTGCCTGACCAAGAGTGGAAATTTGTAATTTAAACAAATCACAATAATACAATGCCTGCTTATACTTAGCTATTTACAGATACATCTCAACAACCTCGTATAAAAACAGACAAAGCCTTCCAATAGGAAGGAGCTTGGGTGGGTAGTCCAGCCAATTATGCTCGTCATGCCATATTGATTGGTTACTCGTTTTAGTTTAAACTTTGAGACCACTGTTTAGGTGAAAAAATCAACTGAGTTATTATAGAGGAAAAAGCAATCTTTAGGAAAGCTAAATTTCCAAATTCCAGTCCCTAGCTTAAGACAGCTTAATTATGGCCATAATCTCGTCAAAAAAGGAGCCCTCCGAATCTGGGGGAAAGCCGAAAAAGCACCGAGGAGTAGCGAAACCGAGGGTAGAAAAAGTTTCCTCCGAGGAAAAGATTCTGCAACAGGAAGCAACCGTGGGTGAAGATGATAAACAGGAGGATAGCATTCGTCCCCGACGTTTTGCAGATTACATTGGACAGCAGGATTTAAAAGATGTACTAGATATTGCCATTAAAGCGGCTAAATCTAGGGGTGATGTGATGGATCACTTGCTATTGTATGGTCCTGCGGGTTTAGGTAAGACCACTATGGCTATGATTTTGGCTTCAGAGATGGGGGTAAACTATAAAATTACTAGTGCGCCAGCTTTAGAGCGTCCCAGAGATATAGTGGGGTTATTGGTGAACCTGAAAGCAGGGGATGTGTTGTTTATTGACGAAATACATAGACTTTCTCGTATGACTGAAGAAATTTTGTACCCAGCCATGGAGGATTATCGTTTAGACGTGACCATTGGTAAAGGATCCGGAGCCAAAGTACGAACCATACCGCTATCAAAATTTACCTTGGTGGGAGCCACAACTCGCGTGGGAGCTTTAACTTCTCCCCTGCGAGATCGGTTTGGACTGGTGCAAAAACTGCGCTTTTATCAGGTAGAAGAACTGAGTCAAATTGTTTTGCGTAGTGCAGAGGTTTTACAAACTATAGTGAATTTAGAAGGGGCCACGGAAATTGCTAAACGCTCCCGGGGTACACCGAGAATAGCCAATAGATTACTCAAGCGAGTGCGTGATTATGCTATAGTTAAATCCCGTCCTCAAATTGATCAACCTACTGCTGCAGAAGCATTAACCCTATTTCAAGTAGATCCCTGTGGTTTGGACTGGACCGATAGAAAAATGCTCACTGTAATTATTGAAAATTTCCATGGTGGTCCTGTGGGTTTAGAAACCTTGGCCGCTGCTACGGGGGAAGATACACAGACTATAGAAGAGGTTTATGAACCATATTTAATGCAAATAGGGTATTTAAGTCGCACACCACGGGGGAGGGTGGTTACAAGTGCTGCATATCAACATCTTGGTTTTCAGCTGAATAGTGAACAGTTATCATTTTTATAACTAGGGAGGCACAATTATTTGTAGGATGGGTTGAGGGTAGGGTAACCCATGGGGGCGTTGGGTTTCATATTAAACTCAACCTGCGTTGATCTTATATTTAATTCCACCCACCCACTTAGATCCCGGTCAACATATTATTGATTTATTGGCAGTGTTGTATATGACAGAAAATTAAATGACTAAGAAAAAGAATACTATTTTGAGTCTGTTAACAATTTTGTTGGTAAGCTTATTACTAACTCTAAGTAATTGCTTACCAGTAGTAGCAGAAACAAGTCACATTACAGCACAAGAGTTAGAGTTGGGAGATGAGTTAGCAACCCAAGCATTTGCTGCAACTGACAAGGGTGATTTTGCCACCGCTGAAAAATATTGGACTGAAATTATTGAGAGATTCCCCACCAATGCGGGTGCATGGAGTAATCGGGGTAATTCCCGGGTTAGTCAAAATAAATTAGAAGCAGCATTAACTGATTATAATCAGGCCATTAAATTAGCTCCCAATGTGACAGATCCTTACCTAAATAGAGGTACAGCTTTAGAAGGATTGGGCAAATGGCAAGAGGCGATCGCTGATTATAATCATGTTTTAGAATTAGACCCCCAAGATGCTATGGCATATAATAATCGCGGTAATGCTAAAACAGGACTAGGAAAATGGCAAGAGGCGATCGCCGATTATCAAAAAGCCACACAAATAGCACCTAATTTTGCCTTTGCTCGTGCAAACTATGCTTTAGCCATGTATGAAATTGGGAAAAAAGAGCAAGCGGAAAGAGAAATGAGAAATATAGTTCGTAAATATCCCCGATTTGCTGATATGCGTGCCGCTTTAACCGCCACCTATTGGGTAGGGGGTAAAAAAGGGGAAGCAGAAAGTAACTGGGTAGCAGCTTACGGATTAGACACCAGATATAAGGATATTAACTGGGTGAGAAATATCCGCAGATGGCCACCAAGTTTAGTAGCAGCGTTGGACAGGTTTTTAAAACTGGATTAGGGCTGGATTAAGTTTAAGTTAGGGGGGAATGGGGAAAAAGGGTTGATTGCAAATCCTCATAACTGCCTTCAAATACGCACTTACCATATAATGGACATCGAGAACAATATACTCCTTTTGTATAGCGTTCTAGATTTTCTCGATTAAAGAAATAGGGCTTGTGACTGAAAGTACTAGCCACCCATTGCCAAGACATATTATTACTTGCTGGGTCTCCATCTAACAAATGCTGCAAAAACCATTTAGCTCCCGCTTGCCATTGAATTTTTCTCCAGTGAATAATATAACTTGCCAACCACATTCTGATATGATTGTGGAGATAACCTGTCACTCGTAATTCTTGACTAAAACTATCAATACAGACCAGTCCAGTTTTACCTTCCTGAATATCTTCCGGGAGGGTATGGGAGTAATCTCCCCTGTGATAACCCGTTTTGTATTCTTCTTGATTTTCCCAAATACCCTTGCCTAACTTCATGTATAATCTTTGCCAGTAGTCCCGCCATCCCAGTTCATTAATTAACTTGCTTCCATCTTCTGAATTTTCCACTGTGTTAAGAATATACTCCCTCACTTCTCGCAAACTCAAAACACCATGACGAATATAGGGTGATAACCTAGTTACTGCTCCAGTCAAGTAATTGCGTGTTTTTGCGTACAATACGGCATTTACCTTTTCTAGTTGTTCCACTGCTGCTTTTCTACCCCCAGAAGTTCCACTGATATAATCGCCTGTTTGTGCAGCTTGAGGGAATTGTTCCCGTATATAAGTTACTAACTCTTCTCGATTAGCGAAGTCCCGTAACATAGTTTTTGCCTACTCATTTTGCTTAATTATCCACCATGAGTGATATTCCTCAAATTGGAAAACCCGCACCTGATTTTGCTAAGCTAGACCAAGATGAGAACCTAGTTAGCTTATACCAGATCAATCAGTGGGTGGTTCTATATTTTTACCCGAAAGATGACACCCCGGGATGTACTATGGAAGCCAAGGAGTTTACCGAATTGGCATCAGAATTTATTGATTTGGATGGGAAAGTTATAGGAGTCAGTCCAGACTCCAGTAAGTCCCATTGTAAATTCATCACCAAGCATAACCTGGCAATTACCCTGTTAACAGATCCTGAACATCAGTTAATAGAAACCTACGGTGCGTGGAGAATGAAGAAATTCATGGGAAAAGAATATATGGGGGTTGCTCGTTCCACCTTCTTAATCGCACCCGATAAAATCATTGCCTATTCCTGGCCAAATGCTAAGAGCAAGGGTCATGCCCAAACAGTATTAAAAAAATTGCAAGAACTCAAAAACTAAGACCCAATTTGATGTAGTTTGATTTAATTAATCGTTGAGAGAAAATATGTCCATTCGTCCCATTTACCTGGATTCCCATGCTACTACTCCCCTAGATGAAAGAGTATTAAATGCTATGATTCCGTACTTTACAGAAAAGTTTGGTAATCCTGCTAGTAATAGTCATGTTTACGGTTGGGAAGGTCAAGCAGCAGTAAAAAGGACCAGAGAAGTTTTGTCTACCGCAATTAACTGCACTCCTGAAGAAATAGTCTTCACCAGTGGTGCAACGGAAGCCAATAATTTAGCGATTAAGGGTGTAGCAGAAGCATACTTTTCTAAAGGTCAACATATAGTTACCGTTGCTACAGAGCATAAAGCAGTATTAGACACTTGTGAATATTTAAAAACCATAGGTTTTGAACTAACTATTCTTCCCGTCGAAAAAGATGGACTAATTGATTTAGAAAAATTAGAAAAGTCTTTACGTGCCGATACTATATTAGTGTCTGTTATGGCTGCCAATAATGAAATTGGGGTTTTACAACCATTAAGTGAGATTGGGAGGATTTGTCACCAACAGGGAGTGATATTTCATACTGATGCTGCACAAGCCATTGGCAAGATTTCCTTAGATGTGGAAGCATTGAATATTGATTTAATGTCTTTAACCGCTCATAAGGTTTATGGTCCCAAGGGAATTGGAGCTTTATATGTCCGCAGAAAGAATCCTAGGGTAAAACTAGCACCCCAACAGCACGGTGGAGGTCATGAAAGGGGGATGCGTTCAGGAACCCTCTATACACCCCAAATAGTGGGTTTTGGCAAGGCTATAGAAATTGCCCTGGAAGAACAGGAAACAGAGAATTTTCGCCTGGAAACCCTTAGAGAAAGACTATGGAAACAGATATCTAAAGTGGGGGGAATTCACCTGAATGGACACCCCAGCAAAAGACTAGCAGGAAATTTGAATATTAGTGTGGAAGGTATTGATGGAGCAGCACTGTCCTTAGGACTCCAACCAGTAGTAGCTGTCTCTTCCGGTTCTGCTTGTTCTTCCCATCATGTTGCACCTTCTTATGTTCTTACCGCTTTAGGATACCCGGAAGAATTAGCCCATGCTTCAGTGCGATTTGGTATTGGTAGATTTAATACGGCAGAACAGATAGATGAAGTAGCAGCTCATTTTTTGAAAACTGTGGAAAGTTTAAGATTTAACTCAGTAGTAACTTGCTAAGACTTAAGTGGGTGGGTAGACCCATAAATTATAAAAGCCCCTGTTTTTCAACAAGGGCTAACACTTCAGCTGACACTTCAAATACAAAACTAGGAAATTCTAGTCAAGATCATTCATGTAGTATGCTGGTTCGTTTTCACGGTCCAGTCCTTTCTCAAAACCACCAGCAGCTGCACGAGCGCGTCCTGCGTGCCACAGGTGACCAATGAGGAAGAAGAAACCTAATACAAAGTGAGAAGTAGCCAACCATGCACGAGGAGATACATAGTTAAAAGAGTTGATTTCAGTAGCTACACCACCTACAGAGTTCAAAGAACCCAGGGGAGCATGAGTCATGTATTCAGCAGCACGACGAGCTTGCCAAGGCTGAATATCATTCTTGATCTTCTCTAGGTCAAGACCATTGGGACCACGAAGGGGTTCTAACCAAGGACCACGGAAATCCCAGAAACGCATGGTTTCACCACCAAAGATGATTTCACCAGTGGGAGAACGCATCAGGTACTTACCTAAACCTGTAGGACCTTGAGCAGAACCTACGTTAGCACCTAACCGTTGGTCACGAATTAGAAATGTTAAAGCTTGTGCTTGAGAAGCTTCAGGACCTGTAGGACCGAAGAACTCACTGGGGTACGCAGTGTTGTTATACCAAACCATAACGGAAGCAATAAAGCCCATCATGGATAAAGCACCCAAACTGTAAGACAGGTAAGCTTCACCAGACCAAATAAAAGCACGACGTGCCCAGGCAAAAGGTTTGGTGAAAATGTGCCAGATACCACCGGAAATACAAATGAAGGCAATCCAGATATGACCACCAATGATATCTTCCATGTTATCTACGCTGATAATCCAACCTTCACCACCAAAGGGAGCTTTGATTAAATAACCAAAGATCACCGCTGGATTAAGGGTAGGGTTAGTAATTATGCGTACATCTCCACCACCGGGAGCCCAAGTATCATAGACTCCACCAAAGAACATGGCTTTCAGTACCAACAACAACGCTCCACATCCGAGGATGATCAGGTGGAAACCAATGATGTTGGTCATTTTGTTCTTGTCTTTCCAGTCATAACCAAAGAAGGAGGAATACTCCTCTAAGGTTTCAGGACCGCGTACAGCGTGGTAAATACCGCCAAAACCCAAAACAGCAGAAGAAATTAGGTGCAATACCCCAGCTACAAAGTAGGGGAAGGTATCTATAACTTCACCACCGGTGGTCACACCCCAACCCAGGGTAGCTAGGTGAGGTAACAGAATTAGCCCTTGTTCATACATGGGCTTTTCTGGGACAAAGTGAGCAACCTCAAATAAGGTCATTGCTCCGGCCCAGAATACAATCAAACCAGCATGGGCCACATGGGCACCAAGTAGTTTACCGGAAAGGTTGATTAAACGTGCATTACCTGACCACCAAGCAAAGCCGCTGCTTTCTTGGTCACGGCCAGCACCTACAACGGATCTATTAGAGAGCGTTACCACGTGGTAGTACCTCCTCTGGGAATACGAACTGTTCGTGGGGTTGGTCTTGAGGCGCCATCCAAGCTCGGATACCCTCGTTTAATAAAATGTTCTTGGTATAGAATGTTTCAAACTCTGGATCTTCTGCTGCCCGTAGTTCTTGGGATACGAAGTCATAAGCTCGCAGGTTTAATGCTAAACCTACAATCCCTACAGCACTCATCCACAATCCGGTAACGGGTACAAACAACATGAAGAAGTGTAACCAGCGCTTGTTGGAAAAAGCAATCCCGAAAATCTGTGACCAGAAACGGTTTGCTGTCACCATGGAGTAGGTTTCTTCCGATTGGGTAGGATTGAATGCGGGGAAGGTGTTGGAACCTTCGCCATCTTCAAATAGGGTGTTTTCTACTGTTGCACCATGGATAGCACATAGTAAAGCTCCACCTAAAATTCCTGCTACACCCATCATGTGGAAGGGATTTAAGGTCCAGTTGTGGAAACCTTGGAGGAATAATAGGAACCGGAATATGGCTGCTACGCCAAAACTGGGTGCAAAGAACCAGCTGGATTGTCCCAATGGGTACATCAAGAAAACGCTGACAAATACGGCAATCGGACCGGAAAATGCCAGGGCGTTATAAGGACGAATACCTACTAGTCTAGCAATTTCAAATTGACGCAACATGAAGCCAATTAATCCAAAGGCACCATGTAAAGCAACAAAGGGCCACAAACCACCTAGTTGACACCAGCGGGTAAAATCACCCTGAGCTTCTGGACCCCACAGGAATAATAGGGAGTGTCCCATACTGTCTGCAGGGGTGGATACTGCTACTGTCAAGAAGTTAGCTCCTTCTAAGTAGGAGGAGGCTAAACCATGGGTGTACCAAGATGTAACAAAAGTAGTACCGGTTAACCAACCGCCTAATGCTAGGAAGGCACAAGGAAATAGTAATACTCCTGACCAACCTACAAATACAAAGCGATCGCGTTTTAACCAGTCGTCTAGTACGTCAAACCACCCTCTAGAGGGGGCGCGTCCAACTGCGATGGTCATGGAAAAATCCTCTTGTTTACTAAAATTGCTACGTTTTTAAGGATGCTGTGGGAAGGGTTATTTCCTCAGCATGGTGAATTAAACGTTTTTTTAGAGTCTTGACTCTACCAGTATACGGTAGAAATTATGAGATTGAACCATTCAATTTGGGTGTTTCTCATAAATTATGCCAGGACTGTTGCCACTACCTGGTTATTTAGGTGATGACAACTTAATGATTCTTAACTTATCACATTATGGAAAATTTTGGGTTGAAAATTTTGTTTTTGATATTGGAGCAATAGGTGGGACATACATAATTATTGTCAGTCGTTGTGTTAAGATGTTTTGTTGGTGAGTTCTGGAAACTGAGCACCTACGTGAGCAACTAGCTTTAAGTATTTCAAATGACATCATCAACAGTGACTGACAAAGGTGAAATTTCCCTACATCAAAACGTTCTCGGTTCCCGACGATTGAGTAATTACTCCTGGGCAACTATTGTTACTTTAGGAGCATCCGGCTTTTCATTAGCCAGCATTTCTAGCTATTTAAAAGTTAATCTACTGATTGTCACTGATGCAACTGAGCTAATATTTGTCCCTCAAGGACTAGTGATGGGAATATATGGAATAGCGGGTATACTTTTAGCCTTATATTTATGGCTAGTAATTTTGTGGGATGTAGGTGGTGGTTATAATGAATTTAATCAGGAAACTGGTAAGTTCAAAATCTTTCGTTGGGGGTTTCCTGGCAAAGACCGCCAAATTGCCATTGAAAGCTCTATACGAGATATACAGTCTGTTCGCATTTCTATTAAAGAAGGTCTCAATCCTCAACGAGCACTTTATCTCAAGGTCAAGGCGAGAAGGGATATTCCCTTGACTCGTGTTGGTCAACCCCTATCCTTATCAGAGTTGGAAACTCAAGGGGCTCAATTGGCTCGTTTTCTGGGCGTTCCCTTGGAAGGACTCTAATTATTCGTCCTATACTCATACCTTATATATAGTTGAGTTAGTGTCAATGCACTTTCAAATCCCCCAATTTAAATCTTTCAAGTTTCTGTGGTTAGCACTCATCCTTAGCAGTGTCTTATTTACGGGTTGTTCCCCCAGTCAAATAGCTTCTAGTGCTTCCCCAAACTATACAAATTTACCTCGCTTGGTGGGTAAGGCCACTGTGGTAATGACGGTTAAGGGTTCACCTATTACTATTGAAGTGGATGGTGATAACGCTCCTATTACTGCTGGGAATTTCCTAGACCTGGTTCAAAAGGGTGTTTACAATGGACTAATGTTTCATCGCGTTGTGCGTGACCCCCAACCCTTTGTAGCTCAAGGTGGTGATCCTCAAAGCAAAGATCCCAACTTTCCCCAAGCTAGATTGGGAACTGGTGGGTATATGGATCCCCAACTGAACATTGAACGTCTCATCCCCCTGGAAATTAAGCCCCGAGGCCAAAAAGAGCCAGTCTATGGCAAAACAATTTCCGAAAAACCTGTTTTGACCCATAAACTGGGTGCCATAGCTATGGCTAGATCTCAAACTCCTAATTCTGCTTCATCTCAATTCTACTTTGCTTTGGCTGATTTAGGATTTTTAGATGGTGCCTATGCAGTTTTCGGTTATGTCACTGATGGTATTGAGGTGGTTAATCAAATTCAGCAAGGCGATAGAATTGACCAGGCTGAGGTTACAAAGGGATTGGCAAATTTAAAACTTCCACAGTAGTTATTAATATCTCAAATTGCTTAGGGTTTTTGTTACCGGTATTGGTTTAGTTTCCTCTCTGGGTATGAGTTTGCAAGAAAGCTGGCAGAATCTACTCTTGGGTAAAAGTGGCATTCAATTACACCAGCTCTTCCCAGAATTGGCACCTGTTCCCTTGGGTTTAATCCATCACCAACCACTATCTTTGAATATTTTGACCCCCCAAGTTGTAGATCAGGCCCTCAAGGATGCTAAATTGTCCCCCCCTTTACCTGATTGTGCGGTGGTTATCGGTTCTAGTCGCAGTTACCAAGCATCTTGGGAAAAGTTGGCACAACAAATGAATGACACTCCGCCATGGTCAAATCTGGAACATTGGTTGGATAGTTTGCCAGTGATGAATGCTATCACAGTTGCTAGACAAATTTCCTGTCTGGGAACTGTTTTAGCCCCAATGGCAGCCTGCTCTACCGGTATTTGGGCGATCGCTCAAGCTGTAATGTTGATTCAAAGTGGTCAATGTCATCAGGCGATCGCCGGTGCTATTGAGTGTCCAATTACACCTTTGACTATTTGTGGATTTCAGCAAATGGGAGCTTTGGCTAAGACGGGTGCTTACCCCTTTGATATTAATCGAGAGGGTTTAGTTTTAGGCGAAGGGGGAGCAGTGTTTGTCTTGGAATCTCAAGAGTCAATAGAACAGCGTCAGTTAACCCCAGAAAATATTTACGGAGAAATCCTAGGTTTTGGCTTGACAGCAGATGCTTTTCATGGTAACAAACCAGAACCACAAGCTCAGAGTGGGATGTTAGCCATCAAGCAATGTTTAGAACGTAGTAATTTGACCGAGGTAGATATAGACTATATTCATGCCCACGGTACGGCCACCAAGATCAATGATCAAATAGAGGGTAAAATCATACAAGAGTTATTTCCCCCCCAGGTAGCGATTAGTTCCACCAAGGGTGCCACTGGTCACACCTTAGGAGCATCAGGGTCATTGGGTGTAGCTTTTTCCCTAATGGCCATCAAAAATCAAATATTACCCCCCAATGTGGGACTAAAGCACAGAGAAATGAACTTAAACTTGGTCACAGCAGCAAAAAAAAGTCGGGTAGAACATGTTCTATGCTGTAGTTTTGGGTTTGGAGGACAAAACGCGGTGATTACCTTGGGAAGGTGGAATTAAATATAAGATGAACGTAGGTTGGCCCCCATGGGCATCCTACAAATAATTGTGCCTCCCTACTTAGTTATTTATGTTATTTATTTAGATAGATGGAGTGAGAAAACTTGTTAGCAGCTTTACTTTACGGAAAGGAAGACATAAGATTAGAGGAGATACCAGACCCAACCCCCGCATTGGGAGAAGTGGTAATTAAAGTGGAGACTGCCACCACTTGTGGTACAGATCTAAAAGTGTGGCGACGTGGCGGTCATGCGCGAATGTTGACACCTCCCACATTATTCGGACATGAAGTCGTGGGTACCATTGTCGCTATTGGATCTGGTGTGGATAATTGGCATGTAGGAGAGCTGGTGGTGGCCAATAACTCCGCCCCCTGCATGAAGTGTTTCTTTTGTCAACGACAAGAATACTCCCTTTGTCCAAATCTTACCTGGAACAATGGTACTTTTGCCCAGTATTTAAAAATACCCGCCCCCATTGTTCAACACAATATGCTGGGAGTCCCTGCAGGATTACCCTTGGCCCTAGTTTCCATGACTGAACCTTTGGCCTGTGTGCTTCATGGATTAGCTCGCTCCCATATTAAACCCCATGACCGAGTGGTTGTTTTGGGTGATGGAGCTATTGGATTGATGTTTGTAGGGGTTTTGGCCCGGGAATTGCAAGCCCAGGTATTTCTCTGGGGTGGCAATAATCACCGTCTACACATTGGTCAACAATTGGGAGCATCCCGGATTTTTAATTATCATCAGGTCACGGATATTCCCACTAAGGTGAGGGAACTCACGGATGGATGGGGAGCAGATGTAGTCATAGAAGCTACTGGTGTTCCCAGTGTGTGGGAAACTGCTATTTCCTGTTCCCGTCCCGGTGGAACCGTTAATTTATTTGGTGGTTGTCCTAAAGACACTAGCATTAATATCAATACCGAACAGCTTCATTATGATGAATTAACTGTAAAAGGTGTTTTTCACAATACTCCTAAATATGTTAGGGATGCTCTCTCTCTTATAGAAAGTCGGAGAATTGCTTTTGAGTTATTAATTAGTAACCAAGCTCCCCTAGAAGATTTAGAACAGGCGCTTAACGATATGAAAGCACGTCTGGCAATTAAGGTAGCTATTGTCCCCCATTGACCTCATTTTTTGGTTTCCCATGTACCGGAAAATATACTTTCAACTGCTAGGGTAATTCTTTGCAAGTCCTCTTTTAACAGTGGAGGCCATTCAGTGTCAGATTTTAGCTCCATTGTCAATATTTCTAAACACTTACTGCCTAGTTTATGCAGTGACCAGGCTAGTTCTTTATCTATAGTATTGACATCCTTTAAGGATTCAAATACAAGTTTTAATGCTAATAAAATAGACGTAATTTGACCTGGTATGGGCCATTTGCCCTGTCGGAGACGGTTTAAGAGGGTATCCCGAGTGGTTTCTGTTTGATCTATTAATAGTTTACGTGCTATTTGGTAGTTCATTGGGATATTTGATTGTGGTAGTTGAGAAAAAAGCTCACACTGCAAGAGCATGAGCTGCTATTATCACAAATTACTGCGACAGTTGGGAATTAGTAGCGGTTACGCCCACCACCATAACCACCTCCTCGTCCACCACTACCACCACGATCTTCCTTAGGTTTAGCCTTATTCACTTTTAAATCACGACCCATCCATTCTGCACCATCAAGTGCTTCGATCGCCGCAGTTTCTTCTGCTTCTGAATTCATCTCCACGAAAGCAAAACCACGAACCCGACCCGTTTCCCGATCAGTGGGGATTTGAACCCGTTTAACCGATCCATATTCCGCAAACACAGCTGTCAAGGCATCCTGTGTAACTTCGTAAGAAAGATTTCCTACATAAACCGACATGAATTATATCTCCAAAATCATTAGTTTGTAGAGATTTAGATTTCGGAGAGGAGTCTGTAAATACCACAAGTAAAAAAAGCCTGTCAATACTAACAACAAAATACTAATCGCCGAATTAAGTCTCTTCTTTATCATGACATAGAAATTAATTTTTGGGGTAGTTTGGAAAAGTTTTTTTTGATTTCCTCAAATACATGAATCTAGCTATAACTCTAATTATAACGCTTAGTAACAATGGGACTAAACTCGTTTCTCTAAGTACTGCCCTATTGTAAGAGGTTTTCCATCACGAGAGATGATGGTTTGTCTTGTGCGGTACTTATCACCGATTAGTTTTATTTCTTCTTCAAAAACTGCGCGGTTGTATTCTGTTCGTAAGCATAGGGTATGAGCTTGGGAAATAATATAATCAGCGGTTACTGGTTTGGTTGTGGCAAACCCCTTGTCTCGATATAAGATTTTGCCCAAAGCACCAAATATGGTTTGACCGTGCACTTTTTTTTCTAGGTTTTCCAAATCCACGCTTTGCCAACTGACCTTTGCTCCACAGCTCAAACTATCTAGGTTTGGTAAATTATGTAGTTGGGCCAATGTCAGCAATTCCTCATCCCCTTTGGGTAGAAAATCAATGGTAATCATACTGACTAGTTCTTGGGTTTTTCCTTCTGGTAGGGTATAGTAGCGTCTTTCAGAACGCCATGTACCTGCAGAGTCGCGGAAAAAATCGGCAATCTCTTGCTCATCAGCAATTTGAGTAGTTTTTACCAAAATTGTCATTTTTTGCTTACCTCAAATCGGGAAAAAACTTACGATATCTTTACTATTCTTAATATACAGGAAAAATTTTTTTGGTGATGGTTATTAATGAACATTCTTATGCCAATTTTTACCATAATTTCACAATTCCCGGAAATGTCAGTAATAATTAATATGTAATAGCATTTATAGTGACCTAAAAAAGTAAACTTATGGTTTTAGTCCCAAATGAGTCACGAACAACAGTAAAGGTATTAAGTATCATACCATCTGGGTCATGGGTAAGCCAAATCAGCCATCATAGACACAAGATATTACTGGTGTCTGTTTTGTTTCTGGGAATTTTGGCAACTGGCTGTGTTTCCACGGTTAAAGAATCAGCAGAAGCTCAATCTCAAAATTCATCCGGAAAAAGAAGTGCTAAACCAATATCCGTAGATGTGGCGATCGCCCGAACGGACTCCCTAAATCAGGAGTTAATTTATACAGGTAGTACAGTTCCTAGGAAAATAATATCCGTGCGATCGCAAGTAGAGGGGAGACTAATTGGTTTAGATTTAGAGATTGGGGATAGGGTAAGCAAGGGACAGAGGGTTGGTAGACTAGATGATATTTTGTTGAAGACGGGATTAGAGCAACAGGAAGCGGAGTTAGGAAATCGTGAATCAGAAGTAGAGCGAGCCAGGATCCAGGTAGGAAATATAGAAGCGGAGGTAGAAAAAGTTAGATTAGAACTGATGCAAGCGAAATCTGACTCAGACAGACAGCAGAAACTATTACAAGAAGGGGCGATTTCCCAACAAGCTGCCCAGCAGGCTGTGACAAAAGTTAAGACATATCAACAGATTTTGAAATCAACCATAGAAAAGCAAAGAACAGAAAACAAAGCAGTAGCAGCGGCGCAAAATAGAGTCTTAGCCCAGAGAGCAGTAGTTAAAGCAGCCAGAGAGCGTCTTTCGTATACTGATTTAATTTCTCCGATTACAGGCGTAGTAACAGAAAAAATCACAGAACCAGGGAACCTTTTACAATCAGGGAACGAAGTTATAAAAATTGCCGATTTAAGTCAGATCAAAGTAGTGGTAAAAGTTTCAGAATTAGAACTGGGGAAAGTGGAAATAGGTCAGAGGGTAGAAGTAAATTTAGATGCTTTTCCCGATGAAAAAATTATAGGTAGAATAGAAAGAATTTCACCAGTAGCAGATAGCACAGCTAGAGTAGTGCCCGTAGAGATAGTCATTCCCAATAGCCAGGGAAAAATTCGTAGTGGAATGTTGGCCAGAGTCAATTTTTCCAGACAAGAATCATCAAGGGTAGTGGTGTTCAAAACAGCAATTAATAATCAAGACCAGGAAACATCATCACCGAATAATAACAGCACCATTTTTGTTATTGAACGGAACGAAAAGAGAGTAAAAGTTAAAGAACAACCAGTTGTGTTGGGTAAAGAAGCTGATGGCAAAATAGAAATTATCTCTGGAATACAACCGGGAGACAGTTATGTAGTTCGGAGCAGTAAACCCCTTCAGGATGGTCAAAGGGTTAAATTATCAGCACTGTCAGAATTACCAAACTAAAGACTTAAAATCAACAGGAATAACCCCTTAAACAAATGTCAAATATCCACAAAAGTTTTAGTATAAGTGCCCTATCTATTCGCCAACATATTGGCACTTTAATGCTAACCCTAGCAGTGATTGTCATGGGTGTATTTTTCATTCTACGATTACCCGTAGACCTATTACCATCTATTACCTATCCTCGGATTGGAGTCAGAATAGAAGCACCGGGGATTTCACCAGAAGTAGCAGTGGATGAAATCACCAAAAACTTAGAGGAAGCCTTTTCCGCGACAGAAGGAGTAATTCAAGTTGTCTCCCGTACTCGAGAAGGACAAGTGAGTTTAGACCTATATTTTCAACCGGGAGGAAATATTGATCAAGCTCTCAATGATGCTACAGCAACTTTTAACCGCACCAGAAATAGATTACCAGAGACCATAGAAGAACCCCGGTTATTTAAGTTTGACCCTTCCCAACTACCCATATATGAATTTGCTCTCACCTCACCCACCCTTAAAGGAGTAGATTTACGAGTTTTTGCCGAAGAAGAATTAGGGCGTGAATTGGGTTTAGTACCAGGAGTCGCACTGGTAGACGTATCTGGGGGAGTGGAAGAAGAGGTAAGGGTAAATATTGATTTAGATCGTTTACAAGCCCTAGGAGTAGGTTTAACAGATGTATTAAACGAACTGAGAAATCGCAATCAAGATATTTCTGGGGGGAGAATTTTAGGAAGTAATTCCGAACCCTTAACTCGCACAGTGGGGAGATTTAAAAATGCCCAGGAGATTAATGATCTTTCCTTAGAAGTATCCACGCCTAATTCCCCCAGTAAAAATCGGGTTTACCTGAGAGATTTTGCCCAAGTTACTGATGGTGCAGCAAAACAGAGAGTTTATGTTTTGCTCAATGGTGAAGAAGCGGTAAAAGTTAGTATTCAAAAACAACCCGATGCTAATACTGTCAATGTTGTTGATGGAATCAAAGAGAAAATAACCCAACTCAAACAAGCTGGTAAAATACCCGAAGAATCAACATTAACACCCACCTTAGATGAATCAATATTTATCAGAAACTCCCTAGCTAATGTTACCACCTCTGGTTTAATAGGTGCAGGATTAGCAGGTTTTGCCGTTCTTTTATTTCTTGGGTCCTTACGACAAACCTTGATAATTGTTATTTCTATTCCCCTAGCTACACTAGCAGCTATTATTTTCATGGGGTTATTTGGTTTATCAATAAATATTTTTAGCTTGGGTGGTTTAGCATTGGGAGTGGGAATTGTGGTAGACAATTCTATTGTTATGTTAGAAAATATCACCACAGGTATTACTCACAATAAAAGGCAAAATCGCCTAGGTAACCTATCAGCAAACACAATTATTGAACAAGCTGAACTTAGCAGTCGAGAAGTAGAATCAGCATTGATAGCTTCCACAAGTACCAACCTGGTAGCAGTCTTACCATTTTTGTTAATTGGTGGTTTTATTTCCTTAATATTTAACGAACTAATTCTCACCATTAGCTTTGCTGTAGCAGCTTCCATTTTAATAGCTGTTACTGTTGTACCCATGTTAACATCTCGATTATTAGGTTGGCCAGTTCCCATTTCCCTAACCAATTTTTGGTTATTTCAACAGTTTAATCAACAATTCGCAGCTGCTACTAGATTATACGGCAAATTTTTAACCGGAATTTTACGTTGGCGGTTATTAACAATTATTATGGCTACTCTCTTATTAGGTGGTGGTAGCTATTGGATAGCACCCCAGCTAAAACAAGAAATTCTCCCCCAAATTAATACCGGACAGGTCAATCTGTTTGCCCAATTTCCCCCCGGTACTCCCCTCAAAACCAATCAAAAAGTCATGGGGTTGGTTGATGAAATTGTCGGTAAACAACCGGAAACTAAATATGTGTTTTCCACTGTTGGTGGATTTCTCTTTGGTAGTAATAGCACAGCCAATCCCCTACGCAGTTCCAGTACAATTACCCTAAAACCAGGTTCAGATATAGAAAGCTATATTGAGCGGGTTAGTAAAAAATTTACCGAACTAAACTTGGTTGATATTCGACTGCGTTTAACCAGAGGACAAGTAAGGGGTTTATTGCTTAGTAACTCACCCGCTCGTGGTGCGGATGTGGATATTATCCTCCAAGGAACCGATGGGGATATCCTAGAAAAAAAAGGTCGTCAGTTATTAGCAATCCTAGAAGAAAAAGTGACCGCCCTGAGATTTCGTCCCGATGGAGATGCTAAACAACCGGAAATCCAAATTCTACCCAACTGGGAGCGAGTGACAAATGTGGGGTTAAACACTAAAGAAATTGGAGAAACAATTCAAACAGCTATTACAGGTAGTGTCCCCACCCAAATACAACGAGATAATCGATTAGTGGATGTGCGAGTGGAATTAAATGAGGATGCGCTAAACACTACTTCCCAGTTGGCAAGACTACCTTTATTCACACAAGGTAATCAACAAGTTAGACTAAGTGATATAGCGACGATCATTACTAGTAAAGCACCGGGAGAAATACAACGGATTAACCAGCGTCAAGTATTTTTAATTGCAGGTAATTTAACCGAAGGAGCTAGTTTAAATCAAGCCTTAGAACAGATTGATCAGGTTTTAAATACTGTAGAGTTCCCCCCAACCGTGAGCGTCTTACCCAGTGCAACAGCAGAGTCTAATCGCCAAATTCAACAATCACTACAAGTCTTAGGTGGTCTGGCCATATTCTTAGTATTTATTGTCATGGCTGTACAATATAATTCCCTTGTAGATCCATTAGTCATTTTATTTACCATACCTCTAGCCCTAGCTGGAGGTGTTTTTGGTCTTTATATTACCAAAACTGCTGTTGGTGCAACCGTAATTGTGGGTGCGGTTTTATTGGTAGGAATCGTGGTAAATAATGCCATTATTATGGTAGAATTGGCTAATCAAATCAGGGAAAGGGAAAGAATAGACCGTCGCACCGCTATTTTAAAAGCAGCACCCCAGCGTCTACGCCCAATCCTAATGACAACAATTACCACGGTTTTAGGCATGTTTCCCCTAGCATTAGGCATTGGCGAAGGATCTGAATTTCTCCAACCCCTGGGCGTAGTGGTGTTTTCTGGTTTGTCTGTAGCCACCTTATTGACCCTATTTATTATCCCATGTTTTTACACCCTTTTACATGATTTAATAGGAGGTGGTTGGAAAAAAGATAAGTGGCTAAAATCATCTATAGCCAGAAATAAAGAAATGGCTGAACAAATTAGCTCAAAGATCTAGACTAGGGGACACCTATAGGTTTATTATTGTTAATTGTGGTTTTTTCTATAAAACAACTGAACTATGAACGCTCAAGAAATTATCCGCTCCATTGAAGCGGAACAGTTAAAGTCCGACCTACCTCAAATCTATGTAGGTGACACAGTGCGGGTGGGAGTAAAAATCAAAGAAGGCGATAAATATCGTGTGCAACCCTACGAAGGGGTAGTCATTGGCAAACGGAATGGGGGGATTAACGAGACTATTACCGTACGTCGGGTATTTCAGGGCGTAGGGGTGGAGCGAGTATTTTTACTGCACTCACCACGGATTGACAATATCAAAATTATGCGTCGCGGTAAAGTTAGACGAGCTAAATTATATTATCTTCGTCAACTATCTGGTAAAGCTACCAGAATTAAACAACGCTTTGATCGTGCTTTGTGATAGAGTGATAATATGGGAATAAGAAGCTAAATTTGATAAATTTAGCTTACCCCTTGACTAGAAAGAAAAATAAGATTAACATGGTGTAAATAACACAAAAGTCGTGCGCTCTTAGTTCAGTTGGTAGAACGTAGGTCTCCAAAACCTAATGTCGGGGGTTCAAGTCCTCCAGGGCGCGCTGAAAGTCATGATAAATAGGTTAACATGAGCTAGCTTGGGTTTCACATTTTTGAGGCCTTGACTTTTTAGCAAGACTTGGGATAGAATTTGTCGTTATCTCTATGGCATAGGTGTAAATTACCAGAGAGCGGCTAGGGTGTAAAAATCCTAGGTGATACAATGTCGCCAACCGCACCGAGTTAACTCCTCAATTTAGGACTGGCGTGCTAAACTAAGGTGTGAATTCGATAAAGCAACCTAAGAAACGGGGGTATAAAGACCGTGACTAAAAAAAACGAGGCAGAAATGCCAGAAAGTGGTGGTGGGTTTAGCTTCAACAACTTTTTCCAGGGAACAAAAGAAGAACTTGAGAAAGTAGTTTGGCCCAGTCGTAAACAGCTGGTGAGTGAATCAGCAGCCGTTTTATTAATGGTAACCCTATCCGCATCTTTAATATATCTAGTTGATGGACTTTTTGCTTGGGCAGCAAAACAGGTGTTCTGATGAGTTATGCAACAGATGAACCAAGGGATGCTTTCCAGTCAGAAGATACCCTGGAAACAACAGTAAATGAAGCACGTTGGTATGCGGTACAAGTAGCCTCTGGTTGCGAAAAACGTGTAAAAACGACTTTAGAACAGCGTATTCAAACTTTTGATGTGGCTGACAAAATTATTCAGGTAGAAATACCCCACACTCCAGCAGTCAAAATCCGTAAAGACGGCACCCGTCAACAAACAGAAGAGAAAGTTTTTCCCGGATATGTTTTAGTGCGGATGACGATGAGTGATGACACTTGGCAAATAGTAAAAAATACTAGCCATGTGATTAATTTTGTAGGAGCAGAGCAGAAGCATGGTAGCGGGAGAAGTCGCGGTCACGTCAAACCGGTTCCTCTAAGCAACTCAGAAGTAGAGCGTATATTCAAGCAAACCACAGAACAGGAGCCAGTAGTTAAAATTGACATGGCTACGGGTGATAAGATCATGGTACTTTCTGGTCCATTCAAGGATTTTGAGGGTGAGGTGATTGAAGTGTCGCCAGAAAGGAGTAAACTAAAAGCTCTACTCTCGATTTTCGGACGAGATACACCAGTAGAACTGGAATTTAATCAGGTACAAAAACAGAGCTAAATCCAAATGGCGAAGAAAGTAGTGGCGGTCATTAAATTGGCCTTAAATGCTGGGAAAGCCAACCCAGCACCACCGGTTGGTCCTGCACTTGGTCAACATGGTGTTAATATCATGATGTTTTGTAAGGAGTACAATGCCAAAACAGCTGACCAAGCTGGTATGGTAATTCCGGTAGAAATTTCCGTATTTGAGGATCGGAGTTTTACCTTTGTACTCAAAACACCCCCAGCATCGGTTTTAATTCGTAAGGCGGCAAAAATTGAGAGAGGTTCCGACCAACCAAACAAGAAAAAGGTTGGTAGCATTACTAGAACTCAGTTAAAAGAAATTGCCCAAACCAAACTTCCTGACCTCAATGCCAACGACATTGAAGCAGCGATGAACATTGTGGAGGGAACAGCCAAAAACATGGGTGTGACCATTAAGGATTAAAATTCCCAATCTCAAATCATATTGGGGGAGAGGTGAGGAACTTCGAAACAACCCCAGGAGGAAAACATGGTAAAGAAAGTATCACGCCGATTACAGGCGTTGCAAGCAAAAGTAGAAGAGCGGGATTACACTCCCTTAGAAGCGTTAGCTTTATTGAAAGAGACTGCTACGGCAAAATTTGCCGAAGCTGCTGAAGCGCATATTCGCCTGGGAATTGACCCTAAGTACACAGATCAACAACTGCGAACCACTGTGGTGTTACCCAAGGGTACAGGTCAGATAGTGCGGGTAGCAGTTATTGCTAGAGGTGAGAAAGTTACAGAAGCCACCAATGCAGGGGCGGACATAGCTGGTTCTGAAGAACTAATTGATGAAATTCAGAAGGGCATGATGGACTTTGATAAGCTAATCGCTACTCCTGATGTGATGCCACAGGTAGCAAAGCTAGGGAAATTATTGGGTCCTCGTGGGTTGATGCCATCTCCTAAAGGTGGTACAGTAACATTTGACATAGCAAGTGCGATTAGTGAATTTAAAGCTGGTAAACTAGAATTTCGTGCTGACCGAACTGGCATTGTTCATGTTATGTTTGGTAAAGCCTCCTTTTCTTCGGAAGACCTGCTGGTCAACCTCAAAGCATTGCAAGAGACCATTGACCGTAATCGTCCTTCAGGAGCAAAAGGTCGGTATTGGCGAACATTCTACATCTCTTCTACCATGGGTCCATCAATTAAAATTGATATTAATGCCCTGAGAGATTTCAAAACAACTGACGTTGCATAATTTGCATAATTAAGCCGGAGACAGCAGGTGCGTATAGCTTAATATCCTGCCGAGGTTGTAATTTTAACTGACTGAAGTAATTCCACATCTGCTAAACAGACGTGGGAACTACAGCATTAAAAATACTACTATGAAACCCCGGCGAAGATCGCTGGGGTTTGTTGTTTTCGGTAAGTCAACATGGCCATAACTAAATTACTCACGACTGAGCATTTACCCTAGGAGGTGACACAAGTATGGGTAGAACGTTAGAAAACAAAAAAGAGATAGTAGCGGACTTAAAGGGGACTCTAAGTCAGTCAACTTTGGCACTGGTAATTGATTATCAAGGTCTAACGGTTGGCGAAATCACCGACTTGAGAAGGCGTTTACGTCCTAGTGGTACGGTCTGTAAGGTGACTAAAAATACCTTTATGGGACTGGCCATTCAGGAGGAAGAAAAATGGCAACCGATGTCAGAGTTGCTCAAGGGTTCTTCTGCTTTCTTGCTAGTTAAGGAAGATTTCTCTTCAGCAATTAAAGCCTACCAAGAATTTCAAAAAGCCACTAAGAAGACCGAACTGCGTGGCGGAGTGATGGAAGGGCGCTTGCTCAAGGATGAGGATGTCAAAGCCTTGGGAGATTTGCCATCCAAGGAACAGCTGATGGCACAAATTGCGGGAGCTATCAACGCATTGGCCACAAAAGTTGCTGTGGGTATCAAGGAGGTTCCCAGTTCTTTGGCTCGTGGTATTCAAGCTATTGCTGACAAAGATAAGGAAGGCGCAACCACACCTGAATAGGAGCGTTTAGCTTTACCTTTCTTATTTCCACTAATCAACAAAAACGACAATTTCTTAGGAGTTATATCAATGTCTACTGCAACCGATCAAATTTTAGAACAGTTAAAATCCTTGACCCTGTTGGAAGCTGCGGAACTGGTTAAGCAGATTGAAGAAGCGTTTGGTGTAAGTGCTGCAGCACCCGCTGGTGGGATGATGATGATGGCCGCACCCGGTGGAGCAGCAGCAGCAGAAGTAGTCGAGGAGCAGACTGAATTCGATGTAATTCTGCAAGAAGTACCTGCTGATAAGAAGATCGCAGTTCTGAAGATTGTGCGTGAAATCACTGGTTTAGGCCTGAAAGAAGCTAAGGAGTTAGTAGAGTCTACTCCTAAAGCGGTTAAAGAGGGTGTCAACAAGGAATCCGCTGACGACATTAGTAAGAAGATTACTGAAGCTGGCGGTAAGGTAACCATTAAGTAGCATGGTGACGCGAGCCTGCACTGTACTCACAGGTCACAGTGTAGGCTTTCTCAATCCACAGGTCCAGAACATTAAGAAATGTGAAGCACTTTAAACAAAAAAAATAACCAACTAGGCTTTGGAAGAACGGAAATTATACCTGATGCTGTTAATATTAGGAAAGGATAGTGGATGACCTTTTTGAGATTTTAATTCTCCATTCCTATTCTCAAATCAAGTGTTGAGATTGTCTATCTTAGTTTTACCCAGTAAATCATTCAAATTCTCAAAAGTGACGACACAAAACCAACTTGGTTCTCCAAATATCATCCGGTCAAAGGATAAGAATGCTCTGGAGCAAAATTCAGATGGGGTTAGCATCCAGGTAGAAAAACTATCCGACAGACAAAGACAAATTACCGCTCGAGTGCAAATCCACCAACCAGTACAAAAGGTATGGAAAATCCTCACCGACTATGAATCCCTGGTGGAGTTTATACCTAACTTGACCAAAAGTTCTTTGATAGAACATCCTGATGGTGGTATACGTTTAGAACAGATAGGGTCTCAGTGCTTGCTGAACTTTAAGTTTTGTGCCCGTGTGGTGCTAGACTTGGAAGAGATTTTTCCTAAATTAATCAAATTTGCAATGGTAGAGGGTGACTTCAAAGGTTTTTCTGGTTTTTGGAGCTTAAAACCTTATAAATTGGGAACTGGAGAGGGAACCGATTTGTGCTACACAATTCGAGTTTGGCCAAAGCTAACTATGCCAATAGGGATCATTGAAAATCGCCTAGCCAATGACCTACAGTGTAACCTTCTAGCAATTCGTCAAAGAGCTAGTTGGTAAGTGAAACAATATTGGGACTCATTTTGGCAATATTTCTTAACTGTGCTACTTATTTTTCCTTATAATTCCCTTATAACTCCATAGTATGGTGTTTACCAACTCAAAAAGTGACATTTGACATTAATTAAGGGGGTAAAAACTATGTCAGTTGACCTAAAAGAGGAGATCACCGAACTTATTGGAGAATATCAGTTTTTAAAACCTAGTTTCAGCGGATGCTGGTGTAAGGATTTAGAACTGGACGACCCACAAGAATATGGGATACAATTAAAGGACTATCCCAGTGATTATAGGGACTATGAGTTCCCAAGTCCAACCACAAATGATTGGGGTGATCCAGAAAGCATCAAATTTAGCACTTACTTGTAAAGTCACCCGGGGGAGTGAGCCAGAACGCTATAGACAGGTTTCATGGGTAAAAGTGATTGCTGGATAGGCGTTCTGGCTAAATATAATTCAACAACTACAAAAAACCTATACTTTAACTGTATGCTGTGCAGTTTCTGCTGCTTGATAGGGATTATTGTTGTTGATAGTTTGTGTCTCTAAAAAAGCTGCTTTACCTGTAATTAATCGAGAGCGACGATTACGAGTAATATAATTCCATGCCCACTGGAAAACCACTACTAATTTAGTGTCAAACTCAATTAAGAAGTAGATATGAACCACTAGCCAAAATACCCAAGCAATAAAACCTTTCAGCTTGATAAAACCTAAATCTACTACGGCTAAATTTTGCCCAATCATGGCCAAACTGCCCACATCATTGTAATTAAATTCTGGCAAAGTTTGACCTTGTAATCTCAGTAAAATTAGAGTACCCACATATTCGCCTTGCTGTTTGGCCACTGGTGCGACACCGGGTAAAGGTTTGCCATTTTGATGGGAGAAGCTGGCTAAATCCCCAATCACAAAAATGTTTTTAAACCCTGGAATGGTCAGATTGGGTTCTACAATTACCCTACCAGAAAAATCTCGCTCAATATCCGCTCTTTCTGCTAGGATTTTGCCTATGGGTGAACCTTGAACACCAGCGGCCCATAATATGGTTTTGGAAGCAATCTGCTGAATCCGTTCCCCAGTTTTGAAGGTAACAATATCATTTTCTAGGTTTGTTACTCTGGTTTGAGTTTGAATCTCTACACCCAACTTTTGTAAGGAGAGTTTTGCCTCTTCTGATAACTCCGGTGCAATATGTGGTAACAGGCGATCGCCCCCTTGTAGTAGTAATATTTTGGTTTCTGATGTATTAATACTACGAAACTCATCCTTCATGGTTTGGTAAGCCAATTCTGCGATCGCACCTGCTAATTCTACTCCTGTAGGACCACCACCTACGATGACAAAGGTCAATAGAGCGCGGCGTTTTGCTGGGTCAGATTCCTTTTCTGCTGCTTCAAAAGCAGAAAATATCCGCCGACGCATTTCTATAGCATCCTCTACGGTTTTTAGACCTGGAGCCAAATCTTTCCAATGGTCTTTACCAAAATAAGAGTGATTAGCACCGGTGGCTAGGACTAGTGTATCGTATTGTACTACTTCTCCACCCAGAAAAACTTTTTGTCCTTTGGGATCAATATCGGTGACTTCTCCTAGCAGCACTTGAGTATTTTTGATGTTTCTAAAAACAGAACGGAGTGGTGCGGAAATGTCAGCGGGTGATAATGTGCCCGTAGCAACTTGATATAAAAGTGGCTGAAATAGATGAAAGTTTCGTTTATCAATAAGAGTGACATTTACGTTGGTATTAGCGAGGGTTTTTGCCGCATAAAGTCCCCCAAATCCTCCTCCAATGATAACAACATGATGTTGTTTATTCTTTGCTGGTGAAACAACCATAAGAATTATTCCCTTTTGTTAAGAATTACGTAACTTTTCTTAACAAATATCTAACAAACTTATTAGAGATTGTGCCGTTTGTTTGAAACCATTGACAAAATTCTAAAAGTGATTAACACTACTCAAGAGAGAAAGGATCTGGAGAATACTGGCTAAAGCTATGCTTCCAATCGTCTAGGATTGGGGATTAGATGATTCGGGAGCGGGTGGTTCAGGAGCGGGTGGTTCGGAAGTGGGTGATTCAGGAGCGGGTGGTTCAGGAGCGGGTGATTCAGGAGCGGGTGGTTCAGGAGTGGGTGACGGGGATATTTTAGTATTTACAGAGGGGTTTTTAAAAACCACTTGCTGAACCTTGACTATAAGACCATTAAACGGCCTAATAATTAATGATGGTAGCTGTTGCAGCTTTTCCAGTAAAGATATCTTAGATACTGGTTGCTGAATCCCCTTAATCTCCGGTTGTGCAGTGGGAACTGACGTTGGCTTTCCCTTGGAGACAAGTTGACCACGCAAAGAAAGAGTTTGCCCACCAAACCATAACAAAAGTGACACACTAGCTACATGACCCAGTAATAGACCCCCGGTAATGCGGGATGCAAAAACCCATAATACCAAAGCATAAAACAAACCAACCCCGCTCCAAATAAAATCGTTTTTGCGGTGAATTTCCGGGAAAAAGAAAGCACTGGCGTAAATAGTTAAACTGGCAATTGCCACTACCAACGATAGAATATAAACAAGCATATTTTGCAACTCCTGTCCTATAAGTTTTATCTGTTCGGGAAAATACAAATCAAAATCAGATTCTAGAGTTTAGTAGTTATGGTTTATTGTCTTACACATCAACTCTTAATGTCTTCTTTAGAAGTGAACCGAAAATCTCGGATTACCCTTAAAGATGAAAGCATCTGCAAGAGTTAGCCAAACCCAAAAACAACTATGACACTACAAAGCTTTGGCGTAATTGGATTAGCCGTTATGGGCGAAAATATTGCCCTCAATGTCGAGCGTAATGGCTTTCCAATTGCAGTTTACAACAGATCTAGAGAAAAAACAGATGCGTTTATGTCAAACCGAGCTGGTGGCAGAAACGTTAAGGCAGCCTTTACCCTAGAAGAATTTGTTGCTTCACTGGAACGTCCTCGTAAAATCTTAGTAATGGTACAAGCTGGCAAACCTGTTGATGCAGTTATTCAACAGCTGAAACCATTACTTCAAGAAGGAGACATCATTATTGATGGTGGTAACTCTTGGTTTGAAGATACGGAAAGACGTACCCAAGAATTAGAACCCACTGGTTTACGCTACATTGGTATGGGTGTAAGTGGTGGTGAAGAGGGAGCATTGAATGGTCCCTCACTCATGCCAGGTGGTACAAAAAGTTCTTATGAGTATCTCTCACCAATTTTTAACAGAATCGCTGCACAAGTTGATGATGGTCCCTGTGTGACTTATATTGGGCCCGGTGGTTCTGGTCACTACGTGAAAATGGTTCATAATGGGATTGAGTATGGCGACATGCAGTTAATTGCAGAGGCTTATGATTTACTCAAGAACGTTGGTGGACTAGATGCTACCCAACTGCATCAGGTATTTACAGAGTGGAATCAAACAGACGAGCTGAACTCATTTTTGATTGAGATTACAGCCAATATTTTCCCCTACGTTGATCCTGGGACTAAACAACCCTTAGTAGATTTAATTGTTGATGCTGCAGGGCAAAAAGGTACTGGTCGTTGGACCGTGCAAACTGCTTTAGAGTTAGGGGTTGCTATTCCTACAATTACTGCTGCGGTGAATTCTCGAATTATTTCCTCTATTAGGGAGGAGAGAATTGCTGCATCTAAACAATTAACAGGTCCTGTTCCCACTCAATTTAAAGACACGAGAACCTTTGTGAACATGGTGCGGGATGCACTTTATTGTTCTAAAATTTGTTCTTATGCTCAGGGTATGGCATTAATTTCCACTGCTTCTAAGACCTATAATTGGGGTCTGAATTTGGGTGAAATGGCTCGAATTTGGAAAGGTGGTTGTATTATTCGTGCTGGTTTCTTGAATAAGATTAAGAAAGCATTTGACGAAAATCCCGCATTACCTAACTTGTTGTTAGCACCTGAATTTAAGCAAACAATTCTGGATAGACAGTCTGCATGGCGGGAAATTATTGTCACAGCTGCTAAGACGGGTATTCCTGTTCCTGCTTTTAGTGCTTCTCTGGATTATTTTGATAGCTACCGTCGGGAGAGATTACCTCAAAACTTAACCCAAGCTCAACGGGATTATTTTGGCGCTCATACTTACAAACGGGTTGATATAGAAGGAACTTTCCATACTGAGTGGGTTCCTATTGCTGAAGCTAAGAAGTAATTCTTGGGAAGTTGACTTTGATTTTGAGCATTTCTAAAGTTTTGTGGGCGGTGAAAAACCCGCCCTTTTTTATAGGATTTTTCCCATGTTGATTATTAACCATTATCTAGGAACTTAGATTTTATTTCTGCTAGTTCTTGATCTATGACATCTGGAATATGGGGTTGATTGGATGTGGGTGGTTTTGGTGGACTAATTATAGTGGTGGGAATATTGACAGTATTTTTGATAGAAATAGAGCTGGGTGTTGAAATAGACTGTAATTTTAAATCTTCTATTACATCTGTAACGGTTTGATAGCGTTGACTGGGAATGATGGCTATCATTTTATCTATTATTTGCCCTAAATCATCAGTTATGGGGGTTTTTAAAAACTTTCTCCATATCCATGTAGCTTCATGACTATAATAACAGTCAAAAGGCGATCGCCTGGTTAACAGATTAATACAGGTCACGCCCAGTCCATAAATGTCGCTGGCAAATATTGCTTTTCCGCGCATTTGTTCTGGCGCGACATATTCAGGAGTGCCAATGCTCGTCCCTGTAAGATTTCTGGTTTCTCCTACATTTAATTTTGCTGCTCCGAAGTCAACTATAACCAGTTTATTATCACTAGTGCGACGAATAATATTTTCTGGTTTAATATCTCGATGAATTACCTGGTGGTGATGGCAAAATTGCAAAACCGGTAATAAATCAATGAGTAACTGTCGAATTTTGTCTTCTGTAAATGCACCATTTTGCACCAGTTCCTGTGCTAAATTCAACCCGTTAATAAATTCCTGAACTAAATATTGTCTATCCTCATGAGTGCAATAAGCCAACAGTTCTGGGATTTGAGGATGGGTTCCTAGTTCGTCTAAGCGAATAGCCTCTTGATTAAATAGTTGTATTGCTTTTTGGAGTGTGTCCTTGCCTGATGATTGAGTATAGAATTGTTTAATTACGCAAAATGGTTTTGAAGGTTTATCCTCATCCACTGCTAAAAAGGTTCTACCAAATCCTCCTTGTCCAATGAGTTTAATTGAGCGATAGCGCTCTTTTAGAAGTAGATTGGCACCACAATTTAGGCAATAATTAACACCTTCTGGGTTTGCGGGTTGATCACAGTGGGGATTGAAACAGTAATTCATGTTTACTTCTTTAAATATTTAACTGATCTTAAATCTTAAGTAATTTGGATTATCTACGGGATGTAGGTGACAGATTCCATCAATTCATGATATTCTACGGTACATACTAGTAATTTTAGTAGATTAGGGGGATATCTGAATGTTGAAAACAACTATTTTCCAAGGTTTGCTACCATCAGTGCAAACCGTGGCCAAACTGTCCGCTGTTGCGATGAGTGCTAGTTTATTTATCAGTGGTTGTGCTAATGAAACTAACAATAGCGGAGCCAATACATCTCCCACATCGGAAGCAAGTGCTGAAAATAAAGCCAGTAATACTGCTGGAGCGCTGAGAATCGGTTTTCAAAAATCAGCGACCGTTCTTTTTTCTCTCAAAGGTAAGGGAACCTTAGAAAATGTTTTCAAGGAGAAAGGGAAAACAGTCACATGGTCCGAGTTTCCTGCAGGATTACCAATGGTAGAAGCATTAAATGCTGGTGCCATAGATGTAGCATACGTGGGTGAAGCACCTCCTGTTTTTGCTCAAGCAGCAAAAGGCTCAACAGTGCGATATGTTGCCTATGATCCATACGGTGTTGAAGCTGAAGGTATTGTTGTTCACAAAGACTCCCCTATTCGTAGCATTGCTGATCTCAAAGGTAAAAAACTAGCGGTACAGAAAGGAGCCAATGCCCACTACTTAGCGGTAAAAGCAATAGAGTCCGTAGGTTTAAAAATTACCGATGTGCAGTTTTCCTTTGTTAAACCATCGGATGCTAGAGCAGCTTTTGAGAAGAAGAATGTTGACGCTTGGTCGGTTTGGGATCCTTATTTAGCAGCTATTGAAACGGAAGGTGCAAGACTACTAACCAATGCCAAGGGATTAGCTCCCAACCGTGGGTACTATCTTTCTTCCCAGGAATTTATAGACAAAAACACTGAGACACTGAATACACTTTTGGCTGAATTAAAAAAGGAGAGTGAATACGCTAAGAAAAACCCTGCTGAAATTGCGAAGTTTCTTTCTCCAGCTATTGGTGTGGATGCAGCTGTCCTAGAAAAAGCTGAAAGACGACGTGATTATGGTATTTTTCCCCTGACGGAAGAAGTAATTGCCAAACAACAGAATATTGCTGATACCTTTGCCAAACTCAAATTAATTCCCGAGCCAATTGTAGTTAAACAAGCAGTTTGGGATTGGAAAGAACAAGGCCAGGCAAAAACTCCATAAGAGTTAACTCAATGTCAGCACAAGTCCCCCGATAAATCGGGGGTAGTGTCTTTAATTATTCAACTATTCGCAGTTATTCAGTTATTATGTCCATCTTTGACAGTATAAATACCAAAAGAGTAATCACTGATGTTTTGGTTATCGGTGGTGGTACTGCAGGTACAATGGCGGGAATTAAAGCAAAGCAGGCAAATCCTCAACGGGATGTGTTAATTCTAGAAAAAGCTAATATTCGTCGCAGTGGTGCTATTGCCATGGGTATGGATGGTGTAAATACGGCGGTCATTCCCGGAAATTCTACTCCTGAGCAGTATGTGCGTGAAATCACCATAGCTAATGATGGTATTGTTGAGCAACAGACAGTTTACCAAACAGGTAAGCTGGGTTTTGAGGTGATCCAGGAATTAGAAACTTGGGGAGTAAAGTTCCAAAAGACACCTCAAGGAGAATATGATCTTAAACAGGTGCATCGTGTGGGAAAATATGTCTTACCAATGCCAGAAGGTAAAGATCTCAAGACAATTTTGGCCCGACAGGTGAAGCGTCACGGTGTACGAGTGACTAATCGAGTTATGTCCACTAAGGTATTAGTGGAAGATGGTCGAGCAATAGGAGCAGTTGGTTTTGATGTACGCAGTGGCGATTTTGTTGTTATTCAGGCTAAAGCGGTAATTTTATCCACCGGTGCAGCAGGAAGATTAGGTTTGCCAGCTTCTGGCTATCTTTATGGAACCTATGAGAATCCCACTAATGCAGGTGATGGTTACTCCATGGCTTATCATGCAGGTGCAGAACTCTCTAATATTGAATGTTTTCAAATTAATCCTTTGATTAAGGACTATAATGGACCTGCATGTGCATACGTAGCTGGTCCATTTGGTGCACACACAGTTAATGCTCAGGGACATCGCTTTATCAGTTGTGATTACTGGAGTGGTCAGATGATGTTAGAGGTGTGGAAAGAGTTAAACTCTGGCAAAGGTCCAATACAACTGAAGATGACTCATCTTGATGGGGATACAATTGCTGAAATTGAGCGCATTCTTTGGTCAAATGAACGTCCCAGCAGAGAACGTTTTCATCTCGGGAGAGGGGAAAACTATCGAACCCATGGCATAGAAATGAATATTTCCGAAATAGGGCTATGTAGTGGTCATAGTGCATCCGGTGTGTGGGTTAATGAACGTGCTGAAACTACTGTTAAGGGATTATATGCGGCCGGTGATATGGCAAATGTTCCTCATAACTATATGATTGGTGCGTTTGTATATGGCAGAATTGCTGGGATTGAAGCTGGGAAATACAGTGAAAGTATTGAATTTGTTGAACCTAGTCTTGAGTTTTTGACAGCGGAGAAAATAAGAATTTATTCTCATTTAACACGACCTGGTGGTATTCCTCATACTCAAGTGGAATATAAGTTACGTCGTTTGGTTAATGACTATTTACAACCACCAAAATCTGCCAATAAGATGGAAATTGGATTGCGTTTGTTTGAGGAGTATCATCAAACTCTTGACATGATGGGAGCTTGCGATCCGCACGAGTTGATGCGCTGTATGGAAGTACATTTTATCCGTGACTGTGCGGAAATGGCTGCACGAGCTTCCTTATTTCGTAAGGAGACAAGATGGGGACTTTATCATTATCGTTTGGATTATCCGGAGAAAAATAATTATGAGTGGTTTTGTCATGTGAACTTGAAGAAAGATGATTCGGCACAAATGAGGTTGTTTAAGCGTCCTGTGTCTCCTTATTTTGTGCAGGTAGATATTGATAAAGATATCTATAATGTGGCAATGGAAAATCATATCCGTACTAATTAAATAGCAAGGTTAAATTTATGGCTTTAATTAACCAACGTGTCGATGCCCCTGTAATTGTGGATGAATCAAAATGTTTATCAAAATGTACTGCTTGTATTGAGGTTTGTCCTCTTGATGTCTTGGCTAAAAACCCTGAAACTGGTAAGGCGTATATGAAATATGATGAATGTTGGTTTTGTCTACCCTGTGAAAAAGAATGTCCTACTAATGCCATTACTGTACAAATCCCTTTTTTATTAAGATAGTAGTTTTTATGCCTACGACCAGCAATCCTGAATTACAGGAATGGATAGAATTATTACAATCACCAGATTTGAGCGATCGCCTGGTGGCAATTAAAACGCTCCAACACTTGGGTGATGAACAGGTAATTGATGTGATTTTGGCAGCGCTTAATGATGAGAGTGCTGCTGTGCAAAAAATAGCGATCGCCACCCTATGGGAATTGGCAGATCCCCAAGCAGTTCCTCACCTAATTCCCCATCTTGGCTCAGCAGATGAGGAAATTCGTACAATTACGCTATCAGCTTTAGGTGAGTTAGTCTCTCAGGACTCACTATTGCTTTTGCTGGATGCTTTACAGATAAATAGTGTACATCATGATGTACCTAATATATTTATTCAGCGCAACATTTTGATTCTCCTCCGTAAAATCCATGATGCCCAGTGTTTACCTTATTTACTGCCATTTCTGGAATCAGATCATGCTGAATTAAGAGAAGCTGCAATTACCACCTTACGCTATCTTAATCAAGTTAAAACTATTCCCAATGCAATAGGTTTACTAAAAGACCCGATTGATTTTGTCCGTCGTGAAGCTGCTTTAACCTTAGGACACTTTACCGATGTCAAAGTTATTTCTAGTCTTATCAAAGCTCTAAAGGAAGATCCAGATTGGCAAGTGCGACGTAATGTGACAAAATCTCTGGCAATTCATGGAAATGATGGAGCTATTCCAGCACTAATTGAGGCGATCGCAGATGAACATTGGCAAGTAAGACGCTTTGCAGCTCAAGCCTTACAAAAGATTTTTCAAACTGTTAAGACTGAAATTGCTATTCCTGCTTTGATTAGGGCGCTTGCTGATGAGTATGCTGATGTTAGGAAAGATGTAGTTATGGCCTTAGCTACTCTTGGCAGTCCCTTGGCGATCGCTCCTTTAAAACAAATGCTGGATGATCCTGATCGAGAAGTTAGCATTCAAGCAAAAGGAGCAATTGAAAAAATAACTATTCACGAAGAAATCAAAGAAATCCATGACTATTGATCAGGTAGATATCCGCAAATCCGAGGTTATTCAACTCCTCAAACAGATTAATGTGCCAATTCTAAATAATAACCTAGTGAGTTTAGGGATGGTGAGAAATCTGAGAATTATTGATGATTATGTGTACTTACGTCTCTATCTTGGGTCTTGTGAACTGGATCTAAAAGAAGAGGTAAGGACGAAACTCTCCCAACTAGGATGGTGCAAGAAAACCTATATAGAAATACGCACCATCTCCCAGGTTCGCAGAACCATAGGTATTTCTAGCGGTAAAGGAGGAGTGGGTAAATCCACCGTTGCTGTTAATCTCGCAGCTGCATTGAGTTTATCAGGTGCAAAAGTCGGTTTATTAGATGCAGATGTATACGGACCGAATATACCACAAATGATGGGACTAGGACATTCGGAGATTATTGTAACTGATACTGCTGATGGTCAAAGATTTATTCCCTTAGAAGCTCATGGCATAAAGCTGATGTCAGTAGGCTTATTAGCAGAACCGGATCATCCTCTAGCTTGGCGCGGTCCTGTTTTGCATAAGATTATTAACCAATTTATTCATCAGGTTGAATGGGGAGAAATGGATTATTTACTGATTGATTTACCTCCAGGTACGGGAGACGCCCAGATTACAATCGTTCAAGAAAGTCCCATTTGTGGCGTGATTCTAGTAACAACTCCCCAACAAGTGGCGATCGCGGATGTGCGACGGAGTGTATACATGTTTCGTCAGGTAGGTGTGCCTGTTTTGGGGATTATTGAGAACATGAGCTATTTACTGAATGAAAATGTAGACAGTTTCCAAGCTCCCCAATACATCTTTGGGAAAGACGGTGGTAAACTCTTGTCAGAAGAACTAGAAGCACCTTTACTGGGACAAATTCCCATTCATCAGCGTATTTGTGAGAGTGGCGATCGCGGATTGCCAATTGTTTTAGGCGATCGCCACTTTTTACCCAGTCGAATTTTGGAACAAATAGCCCAAGGTCTGAGGAAAACATTTAACAACTTATAATACTAAATTCACAAAATCTTCATCCTTGAGCATTTTTCCTATGTTAAGCTAACCAGCATTAGGATAAATAAAATACGAAATCAGCTAACCAGATCATCGGTGATATCTACACTTGCTCCTGAGTAATTGAGCTTCTACCAGGTCTTAGAGACTTTTGGTAGAAGCACTTCATTCTTGCGTTCAAAAAATAGTGAGGTTTAACAGATGGTTGCTTCCGTAAGAAAAACAGTTCGTGATCTTGTTTTTAAAAACCGACAACTGGCACAGTTATACTACTCCCTAAGTTTAACCCAACCTGTTTTACCACACTGGGTTGGTAATGACTTCTATCGCATCAAATCTTCCTGGGGACTGCAACCTCATTTGTGTCCATGTGACCTGGAACTAATTGAGTATCTACAAAAGGATGATATTCAGGATCAAACAATCTTTCATTTTGGTACAGGATCTCATCATATACTGGGATTGGAAAATCAAAAGTTAGCAAAACCCAATGAAATTATTGGCATTACTGCTTCAATTCCCGAACATGAAGCGTACGTAGAAATGTGTCGTAAAAACCGCCATTTGGCTAAATTCTATAAGGTACTGTGCACAGATATCTACACTCTTAATGACCGTTCCCTACCCATGTTAGATGTGGTAGCACTCTTTCATATTGGTGAATTTTATCTTCCTGAAGATGCTCCCTTTATTCATCACAATGATGAATCCATGGTGGATTTATTCCTCAGAAAAATGAATCCTAATGGAAAAATTCTCTTCTACACCAAATCCGTCGGTTATAGTAAAGCGGAGGAAATCATCAAATCCTTTACAGCACAAGGAAAAATTCACCTAGTTGAAGAATTCAAAACTCTTTTAGTTTACGCTAAAAATAACCCTTAATAGGGATTAAAAGCCAGAAGCTTAATCAGGATCCCCAGATCCCTTTTCCCTTCTTCTGGGTATGTCATAAACCATAAAATCATGAGCCATGATGGTATTAGGAAAAATTGCACGAGCTTCTTTAAGTAAATCTTTCAACTCAATGTCATTTCCCGGAGTATATCTGGGACTAAAATGGGTCATAATCAGTTGATTTACTCCAGCCACATAAGCTGTTTGTGCTGCCATTGTACTGGTAGAATGTAGTCTTTGGAAAGCCATTTCCGCATCTTGATGGGCAAAAGTAGCTTCATGAATTAATACATCCGCATCCTCAGCTAATTTAACCGCACCATCACAATAAACAGTATCTGTACAATAGGCAAACTTACGTCCAATTTCCGTTGGACCACATAATTCCTTACCATTAATGATTCGACCATCTTCCAATTTGACAGTTTCCCCCCGTTTAAGTTTTCCATAAATTGGTCCAGAAGGTATTTGTAGGGCTTTAGCTTGTTCCACATCAAACCGCCCATATCTGTTTTTTTCCATTACACGATAACCAAAAGCAGTAATGCGGTGATGGAGCATTCCACAAGTGACAGTAAATTCCTCATCTTCGTAAATCACACCAGGTTGAACAGTATGGACTTTGATAGGATAGGAAAAATGGGTGTGGGAATAACGTGAAGCACCTTGCAGGTACTCATTTAATCCAGCAGGTCCATAGATATCAACCCGTTCCACATTACCAGCTAAACCACAACTAGCTAAAAGTCCCATCAAGCCAAAAATGTGGTCACCATGGAGATGGGTGATAAAAATGCGTGACAGTTGACTAATTTTCAGGTCACTGCGCAAAATTTGATGTTGTGTACCTTCACCACAGTCAAATAACCAGAGTTCTGCGCGTTGAGGTAGTCTCAGCGCGACACTGGAAACATTACGTGATCTTGTGGGTACACCAGAACTTGTCCCTAAAAATGTGATCTGCACAGTGTTTTTTAGCCTTCCTTTGAGTCAAAGTTCTACACTCAGCTATTATATTCTCAATATAGCTAAGTTTGATGACTCCCAACCACAGAACTTGTGGGCCAGGATAATTCACAAATAGTTCCTTGGGGATGTTGGGGAATTCTCTGAAATTTACCTTGAATTTGTTGAGCTAAATATTTGAACTGCTTTGTCCCCTCTCCTTCTTTACATGAGTTCACACCTAAACCATCATCGACAATACTAAGTGTGTACCAACCCATAGATGAGAGACCAGTAACTTTAAGACAGGTTACTCCATTTGCATATTTACCCACATTACATAGTGATTCTTCCAAGAAACGACAAATTCCCCGTTTATGTTCCAGGGTTAACCCAGTTTCATCCAGTGGGTCAAAACTGCGGACTTTTAATTTGATAGTTTGAAAACAGGAGAAATTTCGTTCTAGGGTATGGGTATAGACCTGATAGAGGATTTCTGGTAGGGGAGCTTCTAAATTAATGACTAGATTTTTATCTAGGTAGAGGTTAGTGTGTGGAGAGATAGTTTCTCGGTGCCAAAATTCATAGATTCCTCTGAGTTCTTGGTTTAATTTTTCCAGTTCTGTGGTTAATTCTGGAATTGTGGTTTTCATTAATGTATGTGGGGAGAATTCTTGCTGATTGACTTGATTGAGTATTCTTAAAATTCTATCTAGGGTTTGTAGGGGACCATTATGGATGGTTTCAAAAATAATCTCAATGATTGTTTGTCTGGATTTAACTTCTGATTTTAGGTTTTTATCTTTGTGCTGTAGTATTATCAATTCCAGAAGATTGGCAATAATAATATAAACTGCCAAAACAGGAGAGTTTAAATAATGCCAATTTACTATTAGATAAGTAATACTCAGTAAATTAAAAATTGCCAAATAACTGAGAATCTGTTTTTGGTAAATGTTAGATATATAGTTTGATAAATGATTGATTGGTAAAAATGCCCTAATCTTTTTCCAAGGTTTAGACTGCATAATTTTAGCCCTTGATCATAGTCGGTTTTTTCTTCCCCACTTCCTGTTATCGACTAATCAATCAGTCCTTCCTCCCTAGCTTGTTTCTCCGTTTGAATACGAATATTTTTACCGACTTCTGGATAGACATTGAGAGCATCTTGTAACTTATTCCAATAATGACGTACCATTCGTTCAGACACACACATTTCTTGAGCAATGGCTTTATCTTGTAATCCCCGTTCAAAAGCTAAATATAAAACTTTTAACCACTCTGGTTTTACCTCCGTTCCCGAGTTAATTCCCTTAATATCCTTAGTATGAGTTAGTCCTTGTAATGCCCAATCAACCCTGGTCAACATATCCTGAATAGAAACACTTTTATTAGCAATGGTAAAACCTCCTTGATGACTCTCAATATCTAACCGAATTCGCACTAGGGTTTTGCTGTGGGCACTTTGAACAACAATATTCAGATGGGGATGTTGTTTCATCAAGGTCTTTAGTAGTTGAATACCATTATCAGTGCGAGCAGTCATTCCCTGTTTCTCAGGTATGGAAAGATCCATAACTATGAGATCTGGTTGTCTATTAGTTACCTGTTCCACAGTTGTTTGCACATCCGTTGCAGTTATAAATTCAGCACTGGGATAGTTTTTTTGCAAAATGTAAATCGTCCCGTTGAGAACCGATTCGTGGTCATCAATAACTAAGATCTTCAGCAGTTTATTAGTGGATGAGTCAGTTAACTGATTAGGTGATAAATGTTGCATTTGATGTTGCATTCTCAACATTAAGAAATGGTGAACCTTTACCTAATAAATTGTATGGATTCTGTTTAGTTGGGGATGAGGTATTTAACCCCTCATGGGAAAAATTCCTGAACTGTGGAGAAAGATTTAGAACCTATTCTGCTAGTCAGAAAGCTAAGATCTGAATTTTGATTCTGTTAATTTATCTGGATTTACCTCAATTCACCAGCAAAAAAACCAGGCTATTTTGTAGTTACCTTTGTAATTGACTATATGATAAAAACATTTACCAGAAATTAAAAATTCCCAGCTACTACTGAGATATTTTAATTCCGGTAACCCAGAATAAAATAACAAAGTAGAAATATCGGGATAAATAATTTCCAGAGTTAATTCCCGAATATTTTTCCGGTCTTTCAAATTTATATAAATTGACAGAGGATCGGAAAAAGTTGGTACAGTTATAGACATTAATTCCTGAAGAGTTCTTAAAGTCAGCAGACTAAATTGTGCTGACTCCTTCCTCCAAGAACTAGGCATGTCAAAATCAACTGATATGTGAGGATGAGCAAGAAAACAAGAATCTACCAAACACTGAATGGATAAAGGTAGACTCTCTTCAATATAAATTGGAAACAGGCGATCGCTTAACTCAACCAGGGAGTGATGAAAGTTTTCTACCCTGTTGATATGTTCAGAAATTGAAGTATTGAATGATTGGTTAGTTGATTGGTCTAGTGATTCATTATATGGCAAATAATCAGTTAGTAATTGAGAATTTATAGGATAAAAACCTGGGGATGGATAACCTATTACTTGGTTATTTAATAAATCACAATGTTGAATTTTCAATGCTTCCAAACCGCGACGGATAGTAAAAGACTCCTGCAACAGATCATCTCGAATTTTTTCCGATTCCCCATATAACTTTATAGATTGTTTATAGAACAACCAATTTAATGCTAGTTTGACCTTTTTGAGACCCATGAGCTACACCCATTTTTCTAGTCTATTGTCCATTCCCTACCTGACAAAAATTACAAATCAGTAATTAACCTTGCTTTCCTGAACATAAATTCCAGAGCAGTTTCCTGTTTAGAAATAATATCAGCTTTCACCTCCATTCCCGATTGGAGATAACATTGATGTCGACCATGACCAAATTGTAAACTTGCTGGTTTAACCGTAGCTTCAAAATAACCATTCCCCATCCTATTAGTCGTTCCTTGATTATTAGATTGATTGGTAATCACATCAGGAGAAATAGTTTGAACCACCCCCTGGAGTGTTCCATAATCAGGATAGGGACAAGCACCAACCCGTAACTGAACTTGTTGACCTATATTGACCTTTTGAATTTCCTCAGTAGGAATTAAAGCTCTAATTAACAGATCCGAACTATCAGGTACAATTTCCGCTATAGATTCACTGGGACGGATCACCTGTCCCGGATTGCGTAAATTGAGTTTGAGAATAATACCATTACTCGTAGCTAAAATCATACTTTTACGCATCTGATTTTCTACCTGCTCTAATTCCTTAATAGATTGTTTAATCTGAGTTTCTAATTGAACTCGACGCTCAATTAAAGCTTGTTTTTCCTTATTGAGACTAGCAATATTAGACACACCCCTAGCAGTTTCTTGAGCGATACGTTCCTGTGCTATCATCACTGCTGCTGGGGTTGGATTAATAGCAACTTGAGCTGACTGAACCTTAATTTTAGCCATTTCCAGAGATTTCCTTTCAGTATCCAGGATTGACTGTGTTTGCTGAACAGTCAAAGCTTTTTGCTCCAATTCCCGTCTACCCACAGCTCCAATTTGGGAGAGTTCCTGATAGCGTTCCTTATCCATTTTGGCAAAACTCAGATCTGCTCGAGCTTTATCTAAAGAAGCTTTAGCCTTTTGCCAATTAGCTTGAGCGGCTAAAAATTCACCCTGGGTGCTAACCTGCTGTTCTTGATATTCCCTTTGATTACGTAACAAATCCACCCTTGCGGAAGTAATAGCATTTTGAGCAACTTGAGTTTCAGCCAAAATTTGCCGATCTAAAATACGAATTTGGGCATAAACTTGCGATATTTGTAAATTACCCTGTTGGATATTACCTTGTAACTGACTTTTTTTGATAAGCAAATCATCCGTATTTAAATAGGCAATTACATCACCTATTTTCACCGTTTGATTTGGTTTGACCAAAATACTTTTAATAGTTCCCTCTACTTCCGGTTGAACTACACGAACTTCCCCTATAGGACGAACCACAGCATCCACTTTTACCGTGACGTTATATTTCACCCAAGAAGCAAGAGCAATAGCACTAGTAACAGTACCAATTAGGAATATTCCTGCTAAAGAAGTCCAACGACTAACAGGAGGGAGGAACTGGGGATTATCCACAGAAGATATGAGTTTAGGTCGATGAGTATAAAACATACTGGGTAGATGGGGTGAAGGGTAATTGGGTAGGGATTAAGTTAAAGCAGAATAAAGTCTTGGTGTTCCCCTCGTCTGAATTTCAATTCTTCTAAAGATCCTTGGGATTGGAGTTTTCCTCCATCCAACATAATGACCCAATCAGCACGATTGATTACCTGGGGACGATGGGTGATTAAAATAGTAGTTTTTCCTTGACGATGTTCAAATAACTGATCTAAAACCTGTGCTTCACTGACCGGGTCTAGTCCCCCGGTAGACTCATCCAAAATTAGAATTGGTGGATCTGTAACAATAGCCCTAGCTATAGCTAATCGTTGTCTTTGACCACCGGAAATATTAGCACCAAATTCACCCAATATAGTTTGATATTTTGCGGGTAATTTACTGACAAATTCATCAGCACCAGCAATTTCACAAGCTCGGACAATCTGCTCAAAACTAACGTGAGGTGCGCCCAACCGAAAGTTTTCCACAATAGAACGACTCCAGAAATGGGGTTCCTGGGGAACTAGAATCACCTGTTGACGTAAAGATTCTAAAGACAAATCTTGTTGGTTATAGAGTCCAATGCGAATATTTCCAGATTGGATGGTATATAACCCAGCGATTAATTTAGCCAAGGTACTTTTACCACATCCTGACTTACCGATTAAAGCCACAACTTGACCACCGGGAATAGTTAAAGAAAAGTCTTCTAATAAGTCAAGTCTCCCAGCATAATGAAAGTTGATATTAGTGCAAGTGATTTTAGCATCATCAGCGATTTTAGCAAAAGGCTTTTTACCATCATAGTCACTTTCTGGAGTGGTATCTATCACTTCCGTCAGTCTTTGCACTGCTGTTTTGGCGCGGGTAAATTCCTGGACAAAACTAATAACAGTAGTTATGAGACCCAAGAAATTAGCATTCATCGAATTAAAAGCTAGTAATTGACCAATGCTGAGATTTTCACTAGGATTAATCACTAAATGACCACCAAACCAGAGGAGGATAATACTACCAATAGAGGAGATAAAGCCAGAAAAGGTATTATTAATAATACCAATTTGCATAGTGTCCAAAGTTAAATTAGCCAACTTGCTAAATCGAACTTGGAACTCTTCTAGGAATTGATTGCCAGCGGTAGTAGTTTTGAGAGTTAGAGCACCCTTGAAAGTTTCCACCAATACACCCTGATTTTCCGCATCTTTAACCAGTAGTTCCCGGGTTTTTTGCTGTAATTTAGGTTGAAACACCAAAGGGGTAATAGTCATAACCCCAGCAATTACCATAGCCACCAAAGTTAACTTCCAGCTATAAAAAGCCATCAGACCAAGAGAAATCAGAGCAATAAAAAATTTGCTAGGTAAACTGACAACTACTTGAGTAACCAACTGATTGATTTGCTTAATATCTTGGAGACGACTAGTAATTTCCCCACTGCGACGAGCTTCGTAATAGGACAGGGGTAAGTGCAAAATTTGTCTACCAAATTCCATCACCAGTCCCAATTGGAGACGTTGGGCAAAATGGGCGATTAAATTAGATTGCACCCAAGATAGACTACTGGAAATAAGATTCATCACAACCACAGCAATAACCATAGTTGTGAGTAATTTAGTATCACCCCGTACTAGCACATCATCAGTAAGAATTTGTAATAAAAAGGGGGAAGCTAGAGATAGCAGTCCTAATAATAAATTGAGCGGTAGAGCTTGGGCGAGAATTCCCCGAAAACTCCACACCTGTTTAAAGAAACGCCAAAAGCCACCTATTTTATCTTCTTCTGTTTTTAAAAACTCTTCTGGACTGGGTTCTAGCAATAGCATTAACCAATCATTCCAACCCTCTATAAAGTCTTCTTCACAGAGGTAACGTACCCCTGCTCCTGGGTCAGAGATTATATACTTTTCACCCTTTTTACCATAAAAAACCACCCAGTGATTTCCGTGCCAATGAATGATTGCTGGTAGGGGTGCTTCGTTTAATCTTTTGAGAATTTCTTGTGAAGTTCTGACTGTTGAAGCTTTAAAACCCAAGGTTTTAGCTCCTCTTTGTAGACCTAATAAGGTGGTACCGAATTGGCTAGTACCCACGGATTCTCGGATGCGAGTGATAGTGAAATTTTTGCCATAATATTTGGCGATCGCTGCTAAGCAAGCAGCGCCACAGTCTTCTTCACTGTGTTGAGAAATATGGGGGTATTTCATAATTATTCAATGTTGATCATGTTTGTGGGATATAATCCCATTGTTTTGGATTAGTAACAGATAGGGAGTATAGATTTTAGTGAGTAGTTTTCATAATAGGGTTTTTAAAAACCCAGGACATTAATAGTTTGTGTAGAAGTAGTTTCTGTTTTCAGAAAAAAGGATTGTGAGAACTTTTGATGGTAACGAAAAAATGTGGCATATTGATATGCCACAATATATAGATTGGTTATGATTGAGGACATAACAAACTGAGCTTAAAAGATTTTATTAAAGTAGAACGTAGGTTGGGTTGAAGAATGAAACCCAACACCCCCACAGGTTACCCTACCACTAAGTGGGCGAGTGGAATTAAACATAAGATGAACGTAGGTTGGGTTGAGGAACGAAACCCAACACCCCCACAGGTTACCCTACCACTAACCTATCCTACAAATAATTGTGCCTCCCTACTTAACAAACTGAGCTTAAAAGATTTTATTAAAGTTCAAAGAAATTGGAAGTAGAGTTTTCGGACTCATTGGAGGACATAAAATAATTAGAAGAACTAGATTTTAGAGTAGAATTAGATCTCACACCCCCCGCACCCGTCAATGTTACAGCTATAACCACAATTGCCTGTTCTGGAGTTAAGAAAGCACCACCATTAGCAATAAAAAATGCCGCCATGACGTAAGCTCCGCTCATAGCATCTCCACCAGTAACACTAGAAGCTTCCTCAGCAGAGAGTTCCGTGAATAAACATGATAGGTTATTTTCCATGACCATGACAATTGTGTTTTTTACACCATCATATTGAAAGGGTTTCAGGTTTTGAGATTTGAATGAAAAATCAATACCTGAAACCCAGACTTTAATCTCACTCAGAGAGATTTACTCAGATGACTCCAAGATACCAACTGAAATCAAGAGGAAGTAATTAGCGATCCAACTTAATCTTGATAGATGGTCTATTTCTTACTCTCTTTGATGAAGCGGTCCAGTAAAACTTTAGCGAAAATATGATGCTGGTAAAGACTTCATCAACAACTAATCCGTAATCGTTTGTTAGAAATAGGGAGATGTTAGTATGATGCTTGCAACAGCTTCAGCATAGCTTAACGCGCCGTCGTTTGCCAGGAATGTTACAAATGCCCAAGATCCTACGACAGCATTACCACCACTAACAACAGCAGACTGTTCACCAGAAACTTGAGCGAATAATGAGTTCTTTTCGATTACTTGCATGATACAATACTCCTTGATCTTGTGATTAGATTTGTTTTAAGCTAGAAGTTGATTGCTTCTTTGTAAGTCCCTCAACTGCTTGCTTGTTAATACAATATCCAGAAACCAATAGCCAGATCATTGATATTTCCAACCAACCTAATTACCAACTTGAGGAAAAACAACTTCTCAAAAATACATCCCCCCTTACTCACAAAAAATCCCCAACTTCCATGAAGAAATTGGGAACCTTATTTTTAAAAACTTGAGGTTGGCAATCTAATTTATAGCTTTAAGTAGGGAGGCACAATTATTTGTAGGATGGGTTAGCGGTAGCGTAACCCATGCGGGTGTTGGGTTTCATACTTCAACCCAACCTACGTTCATCTTATATTTAATTCCACCCACTTAGCTAGAACGCTTAGGAAAGAGTTTATAGGTAAAATTGAGTCTCAGGTAGGCGTTCTCGCAAACACCAATACCTGAAACCCAAATTCAATTACCTTTACTTAAAGATATCCGAGAATCCAATTTTCTAACTGTGGTAGTAAATTCTGAAAGTAATTTAGCACGTCATTAGGCACATTAACTATTTCCAAGAGACTACCACCATTTATACTAACAGATTCTCTATCTAAAACCTGGGTGAATAGCACGTTATTGTCGATTAAATTCATAGATAAACTATCCTTAATCTCAATTGAACGGTCACACCCTGATTCAAGCAATTAGGTTCCTAGATTCCTAATTGGTAACTCATACCATACACATAAACCAATAACCAGATCATTAGTCTTTTCAGTCAACTTAATTGCTACTTCCAGAACAGGGGATTTCCTAAAAATCCTTGGGGTTATATTTAACCACGTCTATACCAACACAATAAACATATAAATGTGACCTGAGTTGGGTTTCCTTCCCCAACCCAAGCTACAAAAAACTAGGGAAGGGATACCAGGGGGTCAGAAATTCCTATATTTTCCATTTATGCTTGACAAGTCGAAAAGATTTACAAATTTTATTAATTATTTTCTATAAACCCCTTGCATATCTGTTCAATTAGTTTTATACTTAAAAGTAAGGTGATCGGGCGGTTCGGCCAAGAATTCCAGATCACCTTACACCCCTTTCTCAGAGGTAATCAAATTATGACACAGACTAAGAATTTTATTGGCAATGTTAATGACACTACAGCAGTTGGCTCTACGGTACTTCCAGAAAGCGATCGCAGGGAACCATTAAAGCACCTGTTAATTGGATCGAAGAAGACTGTTATTAGTACAATTCACTATCTACATGTGCTTGGTTATGCCCATGCAACTGATTGGAGTGATCCGATACCGACTAGTAACCCAGGGGAGGTCATGAGTATTCTGGTAAGACAGATTCTGATTAATTGACCGGTTTATCTATGAATTAGAGGTAGGCGATCGCATTTCGCTCTCAATGGTGAGACAGGGAATTCATTCCCTGTCTGACACCAAAATTCTTTTTCAACGGATTGATCCAAACATACTCCTGTATTCCACCAATTATAATATGGAATATCGTCGAGCAAAAACACCAGGAGCGACCTAATTTATACTAGATTACTATTCTTCATACGGTAACACCAGTTCCCGCAATCATGGGACAACCCCCATGAAAAGTGCGATCGCTTTTTATCAAAGTGCCAATATTGACTTCTTTTAACATAAATTCCTTTGATATAGTCTCGTAGGTTGGGTTGAGGAACGAAACCCAACAAACCAACAGGGAGATACACACATACAGCACTTTCCACTTTCATGAAGTACATCATAACAAAAGAATCTGCTGTATAACCTTGAATAATTATATAGTCCCGTAGGTTGGGTTTTCTCAATCCAACC
>NZ_LMVE01000044.1:0-1930 GCF_001432185.1 Cylindrospermopsis sp. CR12
TAAATGAAAAGCTCCTCACCTGTTGGGGAGCTTTTTTATGGGGTAACAAGTGAAGAAGTTCTAGAATAAAGTTGTTAAGGTTATTTTTTTAAAAACTCCACCATGGCTAAACACTTTAACACTGCTGGTCCTTGTCAATCTGATATCCACTATATGCTCTCCCCCACCGCTCGCTTACCGGATTTGAAAGCGCTAATTGATGGTCGTAATTACTTTATCATTCATGCACCGCGACAAGTAGGGAAAACCACGGCTATGATAGCTCTTGCTCAAGAATTGACTGATAGTGGTCAATACACCGCAGTTATGCTATCCGTGGAAGTAGGGTCAGGATTTTCCCATAATCCCCAGCAAGCGGAGCAGGTTATTTTACAAGAATGGAAACAGGCAATTAGGTTTTACTTACCCAAAGAACTACAACCATCCTATTGGCCAGAGGGTGAAACAGACTCAGGAATAGGCAAAACTTTAAGTGAGTGGTCTACCCAATCTCCAAGACCTCTTGTAATCCTTTTAGATGAAATTGATTCCCTAACAGACGAAGCTTTAATCTTTATTTTAAGACAATTACGTTCAGGTTTTCCCCGTCGTCCCCAGGGGTTTCCCCATTCGGTGGGGTTAATTGGTATGAGGGATGTGCGGGACTATAAGGTTAAATCCGGTGGAAGTGAAAGACTCAATACCTCTAGTCCTTTCAATATCAAGGCCGAATCTTTGACTTTAAGTAATTTTACTTTGCCAGAAGTAGAAGAACTTTACTTACAACATACACAAGCTACGGGACAGGTGTTTACCATAGAAGCAATTCAACAGGCATTTTATTTAACTGACGGACAACCGTGGTTAGTAAATGCCCTAGCTCGTCAAGCTACACAAGTTTTAGTGAAAGATATAACCCAACCCATTACCGTTGAAGTCATTAACCGAGCCAAAGAAATTCTAATTCAGCGCCAGGATACTCATTTAGATAGTTTAGCAGAGCGATTACGGGAAGATAGGGTCAAAGCCATTATTCAACCCATGTTATCTGGATCCGATCTACCAGATACCCCGGAGGATGATCGCCGGTTCTTGCTAGATTTAGGCTTGGTAAAGCGCAGTCCTTTGGGTGGACTAACCATTGCCAATCCCATTTATCAGGAAGTGATTCCTCGTGTTTTGTCCCAGGGTAGTCAGGATAGTCTACCCCAAATTCAACCCACTTGGTTAAATCCTGACAATACTTTAAATCCTGACAAACTATTACATGCTTTCTTAGAATTTTGGCGACAACATGGAGAACCACTACTCAGAAGTGCACCCTACCATGAGATTGCTCCCCATTTAGTGTTAATGGCATTTTTACATCGAGTAGTGAATGGTGGTGGCACCTTAGAGCGAGAATATGCTATTGGTTCTGGAAAGATGGATATTTGTTTACGCTATGGCCAAGTGGTGATGGGCATAGAGTTAAAGGTGCGGAGAGAAAAGTTAGATCCGTTAAGCAAGGGTTTAACCCAACTGGATAAATACCTGGATGGATTAGGATTAGATACAGGTTGGTTAGTGATTTTTGATCGTCGTCCCGGATTACCACCCATGGGAGAGAGAATTAGTACGGAGGAAGCTATTAGTCCAAGGGGACGCACTATTACCGTCATTCGTAGTTAGGGCGATTGCTATTGTTGTTTCAATGATTAATATTGAGTTTAATTTCTCAACCTAAATTATAAACTTGTCTACACACATATAAAATACCTCCAGGAGGCGAAAACCCCTACCACATATAGGAAAATCCCTAATTGGCAAAATTATTAAAAATTTTGTAGAAACCCCTTTACAAAACTAAACATCTGTCTTAACATAAGTTCATAAGGTAGAAACACCTACCTGAACATACATAAACCTTCGGTTAAACCGCATTTATAAAAACATGACCACCACCATTCAA
>NZ_LMVE01000045.1:0-1949 GCF_001432185.1 Cylindrospermopsis sp. CR12
CACCTGTAGCATTAACCGCTCCTGCAATCAACGGTTAATAACCAATACTGGTAAATGAAAAGCTCCTCACCTAGTGGGGGGCTTTTTTTATGGCATATTATTTGAGTAATGCCATGAGTTGAGGGTGTTGGGTTTCGTATTAAACTCAACCTACGTTAATCTTATATTTAATTCCACTGACCCACTTAGAATAAAATCGGTAAGGTTATTTTTTAAAAACTCCTTCTCACCATGCCCAAACACTTTAACACTGCTGGTCCTTGCCAATCTGACATCCACTATATGCTCTCCCCCACGGTTCGACTACCGGACTTGAAAGCACTAATTGATGGTCGCAATTACTTTATCATTCATGCACCGCGACAAGTAGGCAAAACCACCGCTATGATAGCCCTAGCTCAAGAATTGACTGATAGTGGGGAATACACCGCCATCATGCTTTCTTTAGAAGTAGGGGCACCCTTCTCTCAGGATCCGGGTATGGCTGAACGTGCAATTTTGGATGAATGGCAAGAATCCGCTTGTGTTTACCTACCAACTAATCTTCACCCACCCCGTTGGCCACCATCTCAACCCGGGCGGCAAATTGGAGCCGCATTAGCCAGCTGGGCTAAGGTTGCTACTCGTCCCCTAGTGGTTTTCCTGGATGAAATTGATGCTTTAGCAGATGAAACATTGATTTCTGTTCTCAGACAATTACGCTCAGGTTACAATCGTCGTCCCCGGGCGTTTCCCCATTCGGTGGGGCTAATTGGCATGCGGGATGTGCGGGACTATAAGGTGAAATCCGGTGGAAGTGAACGACTCAATACCTCTAGTCCTTTTAATATCAAGGCTGAATCCTTGACTTTAAGTAATTTTACCTTACCTGAAGTAGAAGAACTTTACTTACAACATACACAAGCTACGGGACAGGTTTTTACCATAGAAGCAATTCAACAGGCATTTTATTTAACTGATGGACAACCGTGGTTAGTTAACGCCCTAGCTCGTCAAGCTACTCAGGTTTTAGTGAAAGATATCACCCAACCCATTACTGCTGAAGTGATTAACCAAGCCAAGGAAATTCTGATTCGACGCCAGGATACCCATTTAGATAGCTTGGCAGAAAGATTACGGGAAGATAGGGTCAGGGACATTATTCAACCTATGTTAGCTGGTGAAGACTTAGCTGATACGCCAGAAGATAACTTACGATACGTGTTAGATCTGGGTTTATGCCGTCGCGATCGCGGGGGTGGACTAGAAATTGCTAACCCTATTTATCGAGAGATTTTACCTAAAGCTTTAGCCTCCGTGGCGATCGCCTCTTTAACTTCGGTGGAGCTCAACTGGTTAAATCCTGATGGCACACTCAACCCTCAAATCCTATTAGACTCTTTCTTAGAATTTTGGCGACAACATGGGGAACCACTACTCAGAAGTGCACCTTACCATGAGATTGCTCCCCATTTAGTGTTAATGGCATTTTTACATCGGGTAGTAAATGGTGGTGGCACCTTAGAGCGGGAATATGCCATTGGTTCTGGAAGGATGGATATTTGTTTACGCTATGGCCAAGTGGTGATGGGCATAGAGTTAAAGGTGCGGAGGGAAAAGTTAGATCCGTTAACCAAGGGTTTAACCCAACTGGATAAATATCTGGATGGTTTAGGATTGGATACAGGTTGGTTAGTGATTTTCGATCGCCGTCCCGGATTACCACCCATGGGAGAGAGAATTAGTACGGAGGAAGCTATTAGTCCGGGGGGACGCACTATTACCGTCATTCGCAGTTAGTCGCGAAGCACTGGGTATGCGAGATCGCCATTGTTGTTTAAATCATTAATGTTGGGTTTCCTAGCGTCAACCCAACCTACAAACTTAAAAACTCGTCTATATACATATAAAATACCTCCAGGAGGCGAAAACCCCCACCATTTATGGCAAAATCCCTAATTGGCAAAATT
>NZ_LMVE01000046.1:0-1070 GCF_001432185.1 Cylindrospermopsis sp. CR12
TATTTCAAGGGGGTGGGGATATTTGGAGGGCGATTGCTAAGCATTCTCTATGGGCGATCGCGCAGCACTCCCTTTGGGAGATCGCAATTGCAAGATAGCATTTATGGTGACTGCACTACATCATAAAAATTCCTGAAAGAGGTTATCAAATGGTTCTGTATTTTTCCAGCGATAGGTGTTAAAATCTCGATAATCAACTGACAAAATTCGCCCATGACCTAGTTGTTCTGCCAGAATAACGAGAGAAGCATCGGCCAAATCCATCGGCAAATCTTGATATTTTTCTATCAGTTCTTCAATACGCTGGCAATGATTTTGTTTCAGATCAAAGATTTGTAGTTTTCCTGTGGAAATTTTATTAATAAAGATTTTTGGAGCATCCACTCCTACTCTTTTTTGTAATAAATAGCAAGTCTCCGTAACGACGCACCAGGTTGTAATAAATTGCTGATTAGCTAAATCTTGAAATCTTTTTTTGGCGGCTATATGAACTGCATCTTGTTTATTAGCAAGAGCTAACCAAAAGCCTGTATCAACTATGATCATATTTTTGATTAAGTTCAGTATCTAAATAGTTTTTATAGTTTTTTGAGAGGTCTGTTTCAGCTTCTATACAACCGATAAAGTCTGACCAGTCTTGCAAGGAATTTTCTGAAGTTCGTTGTTGATTAAGAGGATAGCGTTTTTTCAGAACTTCTACAAGTTCGATTATGATTTGTTGTGCATAGGGAGGAAGAGACGCAATATCTTGTTTAATTGTATCTAAGTTCATAATCTGATTTTGCTGTTTCTTTGATTATACTTTAGGGAGAATCAGATAAGGTGAGTTAATGAAATGTAACGCAGTTTATCGATAATTCACTTAGTTCACCTTCAGGTCGCACTTTAAGCTCTTACTTCATCTGGATTGTAAACTGGCGATCGCATCACACTCCCAATGGGCGATTGCGCAGCACTCCCTTTGGGAGATCGCTCTCCTCTAGGGACGTTTCATGTTCGGTTCCCGTTTGATAAAAGATTGACGGTAAACGTTTTCCGTCAAAGGATGAATCAGTAGTGATGGGGTAACA
>NZ_LMVE01000046.1:1253-12722 GCF_001432185.1 Cylindrospermopsis sp. CR12
AATTGTTATACACCTAATCCAAAAAATAAATAGTGCCAGGTATCCGAAACCCTGGAACTAGCAAGGTTTCGTTAATTTCTTGTTATTTACAAAAGTTAACAATACTATCAAACCTTTATGGGTTACACTCTACATGTCTTGACAGGAGGGAAGTACCCCCGCCAGGGAAGTAAAACCTCTTCCCCCTAGACGCCGCGAAAGGGAGTTGACCCGTTGGTGCGGATAATGAAAAGTTTAAATCTTTGTATTCCAGCCATGAACCTTGTTTTCTCCATCCCACCCTGTCTCCGAAGGATATCCATACATTCACATCAAATTGTTTTGTTCCCCCCAGGTTTTTGTATATTTCTTGTTGGACAGATATACCAAATTTACCCTGACTATATTTTAACCACAGATTGTCAATGGTGCGCAATTCTTGACAGGGAAAATTTTCTGCATCTTCCACTCTTAACCAGCCCTGGCTTTGTCTGTTAGCTACTGCTAACATTACTCTGTCTATTTCTAAATCTGCTTCTCTAAAGTCTTGAGCTTTCAACAAGGTTTCTAATCTTGTGTACCTGCTCGGGGTGGGGGGTGGTGCATTTAAAAAGGTCTGAAGTGGAATTCCATATTCTTCCGGTGTACTATCGTAAATACTTATTGGAATGCTTTCTGTTTTTCCGTGAATACCAACTAGTTTGCCATCTTCATTTAGGATGGGACCTCCACTCATGGCAGGAAATGCTCCAATTCGGTAAACTAGGCTATATCCTCCTTTTCCTGGGGGATCTATCCGTGAAATTTCAGATCTTAGGAAGTTTAGTCCTTTGTCTGCAGGAAATCCACTGACATAAACTGCTTTACCGATGGTCATTTGCCTGGAGTTACCTTGCTTTACTATGTTGTATTTTTCAGTGCTATTAAACTGAAATGTGGCTAAATCAAGATTCTCTATTCTTCTAATATTGGTTACTTGATATTTTCTTCTATCTGGGGTGGTTACTTCATAGTTACCTGGGTTTTTAAATACATGGTTATTGGTTAGCACTGTGTAGGTGTTGCCACTTCTGCTTATGATAACTCCAGATCCTTTATCTGCTCCGGTGATGCGAACGGTTATCTGGGTGGCAATGGCTGCAATTTGGGCAGATGTAAGTGCAAGGGTGACCACCGGTTGTAATATGGTAATAACGGTGATGAGGATGCTAATAATAACTAGTTCGGTGAGTTTTTTGAGCTTCATCTCCTGCTGGTGGTTGGGTTTTTTTATTAGTATATCTCCTATCAACTTTTTCTTAAATATCAATGCGATCGCATGTAAGGATAGCACTAATATTTATAAGGGAAAGTTGTTATAGGTTTAATGTTCTACATTGGTTGATAGGGGGCAACAAGTTACCAGACCATCTGCCAAATCCTAGTTCACCTATAACAGGTAGGTGACCATTTGGTGCAGATAGGGAAAAGTTTAAGTTGGAGTGCTTGAGCCATTGGTTGTTGATTCGCCATCCTACTCTTTCTCCGAAAGATCTCCAAACATTTAAATCTAATTTCTTTGTGCCACCTAGGTTTTGGTATATATCTTGTTGTACTGAAATACCAAATTTTCCTTGGCTATATTTTAACCACAGATTGTCTATGGTGCGCAGTTCTTCACAAGGAAATTTTTCTGCATCTTCTGTTGTTAACCAATCTTCGTTTTTTCTGTTGGCTACTTCTAGCATTAGTTTGTTGGTTTCATCATCTGCTTCCCGGAAGTTCTGAGCTTTTAATAAGTTTTCTAATTTTGTATATCTAGCAGGTGTAGTTGATAGTTCACTTACTTCTGTTGTTATGCTTATTGGTTTTTCCCCCTCATTAAGTTCATTAAGTCTTTGTCCTATTATTGTTAGTATGACTAATATTGCTGTGAACCCTGCTATACCTAAAAATCCTTTGGTTCGATTTTGGAAGAGCCTTGTTTTTTGACCATTCTCTGAAGTTATTTCTGTTGATGAAGTTGTTTCTGTTGGTATTTCTGTCGGTGTTACCTCCTCTGAAGTTATTTCTGTTGATGAAGTTGTTTCTGTTGGTATTTCTGTGGGTGTTACCTCTGTTATTATCAGGTCCAGTCCCAAATTTTTTCTAAATTCTTCTATATTTTTAGTTCTTTGCTGTGGCTCTATGGCCATTGCAGTTATTATGGCATTATTCACTTTCTCGCTAATACTAGGGTTATAGCTTATTGGCTCTGGTAGTTCCTGTTCATTAATTTTGCGATTAAATGCTGAAACTGGTATTGTAGCTGTTAATAGGTAATATAAAGTTGCAGCTAAAGCATAGATATCTGTGTGGTGTCCAAAATTACCTTGTGTTTGATATTGTTCTATGGGACCATAACCATGTGTGAATAAGTTGGTCATATTTTGGGTCGCTATGATTCTTGCCAGTCCAAAGTCTATTAATACTGCTTGTTCACTATTATTTCTCAATAAAATATTATCCGGTTTTACATCTCTATGTAAGTAATTACTTTTATGTATGTATTGGAGAGCTTGAGCAATTTGGTCAATGTATGTTAGTGATAGTGTTTCAGTTAGCTTTCCATTTTTTTCAATGTATTTGGATACTGAAATGCCATCTATGTATTCCATTAATACGCCGAAAAGTTCCTTTTCTTGAATGATTTCATAGACTTTGACTATGTGGGGATGGCTAAAACCCTTGAGGGTTAATGCTTCATTGATGAATTTAACTTGTTGTTCTTGAAAGTCATCCCGGTTTTGCATGGTAGCATTTAGGGTTTTAAGGGCATAGATTTGTCCTTTTTTGTCTTTTACCTTATAGGTAATGCCAAATCCTCCTGTTCCTAGAACTTCTTGTATGCTAAATCTACTATTAGCGATTGATTCTCCCGGTTGCCAAATGATCAACATCTTTTATCTGTTTGTCTCTGGTGGATGATTTATAATTTACACCAAATTTACTGGATCACTCTTGCAGCTAGTAGGCCATCCCTTTCACTTATACAGTGCGATCGCATGGCGATGGAGGAGGGATACTTTTAAGGATAATTAAATCTTGTGGTGTTTTAAACAAGACACGTTGTGGGTTGGGTTGAGATTATAGGGGGTGCCAGGTATCCGAAACCCTGGAAGTAGCAAGGTTTCGTCGATTTTCTGTAATTTACAAAAGTTAACAATATTATGAAACCTTTATAGGTTACACTCTACATGTCTTGACAGGAGGGAAACCACCACGTAACTTACTAGAAACTCCCACGAGATGACCGGTGTCGGGAGATGACCTTTTGGTGCAGATAGTGTAAAGTTTAAGCTGTTGTAATTGAGCCATTCTTCTCCATATTTCCATCCAACCCTGTAACTGAAGGATTCCATAACCTTATCATCATATTGTTGTGTGCCACCTAGGTTTTTGTATATTTCTTGTTGGACAGAAATGCCAAATTTACCCTGGCTATATTTTAACCATAGATTGTCAATGGTTCGCAGTTCTTGACAAGGAAATTTTTTTGCGTCTTCTACTGTTAAATAACCCTGGTTTTGTTTGTTAGCTACTGCTAACATTACTCTGTCTGTTTCTAAATCTGCTTCTCTAAAGTTTTGAGCTTTTAATAAAGTTTCTAATTTATCATAACGTTTAGAGACATTTAGATAAGTATGAAGTGGAATTCCATATTCTTCAGATGTACTATCATGGGGAGGAACGAGAATATAGTCTGTTTTTCCATGAATACCAACTAGTTTGCCATTTTCATCTAGGATGGGACCTCCACTCATGCCAGGAAATGCTCCAATTCGGTAAACTAGGCTATATCCTCCTTTTTCTGGGGGATCTATCCGTGAAATTTCAGCTCTTAGGAAGTTTAGTCCTTTGTCTGCGGGAAATCCACTAACGTAAATGTCTCGACCTCTGGTTATTTTGGTGGAATCCCCTAGTTCTACTACTCTATATCTCCGATTACTGTTAAACTCAAGTGTTGCTAAGTCAAGACTTGAGCCTACTCTACTAATTTTGTTTAATTGATGGGTGACACCGTCTGGGGTGATTATTTCAAATCTACCTTTCTCTTGAAAGGTATGAAAGTTGGTTAACACGGTATAAGTGTTATTGTCCTGCTTGATAATAACACCAGATCCGTTTCTAGTGCCAGTAATGCGAACGGTTACCTGGGTGGCAATGGCATCGATTTCTTGACGAGTAAGTGCAAGGGTAATAAGTGGTTGTAGAATGGTGATGCAAGTAACTAGAATTCCAATAATAAGGAGTTGGGTGAGTTTTTTGGGTTTCATCTCCTGGTGCGGGGGTTGGTGTTTTGTTATCAGTATAGCTATTGTTTACCCGTTTATTGAATTTTCTCGGTTTACTTGGTTTTATCTGGCTTTTTTGGCTCTTTTTCTCTATTTTCCAATTAGAAGATTTTTCACCCTCCTTGGTGTAGTATTTATAATACTGAAATTATTGACCACTTGTTTACCTATAATCTTTAAAAACTCATTATGTCACAGCAAACATCTTCGGATAATGGTACAGTTACAGCTGATCCTTATATTGAATTAAAGAGTCAGGGGAAGACTTTAAAATTTATCTTAGATAAAGATAGCCACACATTAGGAAGAGAAGGAGGAGATTTGCGAGTTCCTGATCATAACGAGTGGAGAATAATTTCTCGCATTCAAGCTGTATTGCGAAAAGAAGGGGAAAATTATCGGATCTATGATGGTGATGGTCAAACGCGGAGTACCAATGGGATTTTTGTGAATCATTCTCTAATTCCTTTGTCAGAGGGGTTTTTATTAACTCATGGTTCTAAATTACAAATTTCCCAAAATTCTAATCGGTTTGTGGAAATCAGGTATTTTAATTACGCTCAATCTAATCTAGTAGTTACTCCTACTCAATCCCGAATTTATATTAAGAATAAATCTATTCTTATTGGTAGAGATTCACAAGCTAATCTGGTACTAAACTCACCTATTGTATCTCGCTTTCATGCTACTATTGATATTGAAAAAGATAGATATGTTATTTGTGATAATAGCAAGAATGGTACTTTTGTGAATGAAACACAGGTTAGGGACAAATATGTTTTAAGTGAAAATGATAAAATTCGTATAGGTCCTTACATTCTAGTTTTTCGTCAAGAATATTTAGATTTTGTTGATGAAGGAACTCACATTAGATTAGATGTGAAAAATCTAGTTTTAAAAAATAAGGGAACACTGATAATAGAGGAATTATCTTTTCCTATTGTACCTGGACAATTGGTAGCTTTAGTGGGAGGAAGTGGAGCGGGTAAATCGACGCTGATGCGAATTCTTTTAGGAGTTGAAAAACCCACAAAAGGTGGAGTTTACATAAATGGCGAAAGGTTAGAAGATAATTTTAATTTATACCGCAACCAAATTGGTTATGTTCCTCAAGATGATATTATTCATTTAAACTTAAGTGTGATTGAAGTGCTAAATTATGCAGCTAAATTACGATTACCAGAGGATGTAAATTTAAGAGAGATAGTAGAAAATGCCCTAGAAGCAGTGGAAATGACTTCATTTCGTGATAAATTAATTAATAAACTTAGTGGAGGACAGAGAAAAAGAGTTAGTATGGCTGTAGAATTATTAGCAGACCCTAAATTGTTTTTCTTGGATGAACCTACTTCGGGATTAGACCCAGGTTTGGATAAGAAAATGATGCAGTTGTTGCAAAATTTAGCTCATAAGGGAGACAGAACTATTATTGTGGTAACTCATGCAACGGCTAATATAACTGCTTGTGATAGGATAGTATTTTTAGGAAAAGAGAAAGACATAGAAAAAGGAAAAGAGAAAGACACAGGGGGTAAGTTATGTTATTTTGGTACTCCTGAAGATGCTTTGCATTTTTTTGATGTTGAGGATTTTTCAGATATTTATAATAAGTTGGAAAAAAAAGATGATGTTATAGATTATGTTGAAAGGTTTAAAAAATCTACTTACTATGAGAAATATATTACTCAAATGATGTTGTCTGAGAACGAGCAACAAAATAAAAACGAACAACAAAATAAAAAGGGGAAACCACAACGGAAAAAGATTGGTTTTTGGCAGCAGTTACCTCTATTAGCTCAGCGTTGTTATCAGTTAACTTTGCGTGACCGTGTTAATTTATCCTTATCTCTCTTGACAGCACCAGTGGCGATTATATTAGTTGCCATAGCATCTAGTAGTAAAAATCCTTTTTTATTAGATGGGTCGGATCCTTCTTTGGCTTCTATAGCGTTGCGTGTTTTGTTTGTATTTACTTGTGCTGGATTATGGGTGGGATTTTCTAGTTCATTGCAAGAAATAGTGAAGGAGTCAGCAATATATTTGAGGGAAAGATTGGTGAATCTGGGATTATTTGCTTATTTAGGTTCTAAGGTAGTTACTTTGATAGGATTGGCTGCTGTGCAAGCTTTATTAGTTACGCTTGTTATTTTATTCGGTTTTAAAGCTCCTACAGAAAGTTTATTGATTCCTTGGGGTATAGGATTATGGGTAAATGGTTTTATGACTCTGTTCAGCAGTTTTTGTTTAGGATTATTGGTTTCTGCACTGGTAAAAAATAGTAGTCAGGCTAATGGTGCTTTACCTCTGTTGATATTACCACAAACTATTTTTGCAGGTGTATTATTTGAAATGAATGGTGCTTTAAGTAAGTTTTTCTCTTGGTTGACTATTAGTAGATGGTCAATAGGGGGTTATGGAGCGATTTTAGATATAAATGCACTGATTCCTAAACCGGTTAAACTACCAGATGGGAGTGAGATTCCACTGGCTTTTCCTCCGAGTCGTGTTTATGAACCAAGTTGGGAGAATTTGTGTTTGAATTGGGGGGTGTTGTTGTTACATGGTGTTGTATATTTGATACTGACTTTTTGGATACAAAAGCGAAAGGATATTTTTAGTTGAGTAATGTAGGTTCGGTTTTGTTCTTTATGGCGAATCAATCACTACGGGCGATCGCAAAGCACTCCCTTTTCTTATTTTTCATCTTCAATGTTAAATGATTCGAACATTGCTTGTGCTACTGGTAAATACTTTTCGTATTCCTCTTTTGTTCCTTCGTAATTAATGTGATATCCTTTACCATTTTTGACAGTTCCTTTTTCTAATACCTGGGTTTCACATTGGTTTTCTTTCTTGGAGTAACTTAGTTCGTAAGCATTTTTTTGCGAAAGTGAGGTGCTAGTTTGTGTCTCATCTTTGATTATTGCCTGAGGATTATACTTTTTTATTTCTTCTTCTACAGATTGCTTATATTCTTGTACAGACAAAACTCTTTTTAAATCCTGTATATTAATTGTTATTTTTGTTGAGTTGCAAGATTTAGAAACTTTTTTAGGAGTAAATTCTGCTAAATTCCCAAGTATATTCTCATCATCAGAGGACCTTATTATATTCCAATTATCAGGATATCCTATTTTAATATTATCTTTCGAGAACTCTTTGTTTAGCTTTACCTTTTCCTCTCCTCCATTGAGTAAATTTTCAATGTATTTTCCTGTCACTGGAATCACAGCAAAAACTCCTAACACTGCAATTACACTTAAACTCAAACTCACTAAAACAGCAGTAACAATATTTCTTTTATTTTTTGCAACTACAACTGTATCTGGCGCTTTTGTCCCCTTTATTGGCCGTATAGGCGGATTTAGCGGAGTACGAATACCTGTGGACTGGATAGCTCTTAGTGCTTCCTCGGCTGATTTATACCGTTGCTTATGGTCTCTCATCACCATTTTGTCGATGATATCAGCTAATTCTCTGCTCACATTTGGGGCGTATCTGTGCCATTCTATTCTGTCTGGTTGATAAATACCTGGTGGATTATTATTTTGTGCTTGATTCCCAGATGGGAAAATTTCTGATTTATAGTTTTCTCCTGTGAGTGATTGAATAGCAATTATACCTACTGCATAAATATCACTACTTTTGTAGCATTTACCTTGATATTGCTCAATAGGGGAATAACTTTCGCTTGTCAAGTTGGTTCCAGGTCCTTGATCTGCTTCTTTTACTCCACCAAAATCAATCAAGACTATTTTGTCATCTGTTTCACGTCTGCGAATATTAGATGGTTTAAGATCTCGATGAATTAGGTCTTTACTGTGTAAAAAGCTCAATACTTCTAATATATCTTCTATTAGCCTAATTACATATTTTTCATTGTTGATACCTTTATTTATTTCTTCGATTAAGTCATGTCCTTTTATATACTCTTGTGCTAAATAGTAATCATTATCTTTGGTAAAGTATTCAAAAAAGCGAGGTATTTGGTTGTGTTCTATTTTTTTAAGTTTCTCAGCTTCTCTATTAAATTGTTCTAGACCTTTTTCCCAAGTACTCTCTTTTTTAGGTTGAAATTTTTTAATAATACACTCTTCTTTTGTCCGTATATTTTCAGCTCTATATGTTACCCCAAAACTTCCTTGACTGAGATTACCTAAAATTTTGTATTCGTTATGCTCACTAGCAATTATGTCACCGTGATTAAATGTGTTCATTATTATACTCACAACAAATGTTTATTTTATTTTAAGTCACTTATAGTATAAAACACAGCTATGCTATTGAAAAATTTTAAAATGAGGTGATATGCTTGACCTGTGAGAGATTAATTGTGGTGTAAAAATTGCTGAAAGAACACAAAAAATGAGGTAAAAGAGTATTATGCAGCTAAAGCTATTCAGTAAAATCATCCCAGTAGCGATTGTAGGGGCCCTTGCGTCAATTGTTCCAGCAGAACAAAGCAATGCGGGAACAAACAGGTTTTTTTGTACTGAAGAAAACAATCAGCCAGTTACCAAGGTTCGTCGTCCCAGAGGTAATGAAACCTTTATTATATGGAGTCGACATTTTAAAGACTATTCTGCCAGTAGACGTTGTCAAATTGTGACTAATCAATTACAGCGTTTTTACGAAAATGGTGACTTATTTTTTAAAACTGGTAGTGTTAGACAGTATCCTGTGATTTGTATTAGCAATCAAAAGAACACAGCGTGTTCCAGTGAAAATGTGTTAGTTACTTTGCCAATGGGTACAAATGTAGGTAAAACCTTGACACAGTTTTTAGATTGGGGTAGAACGGTAAGAGGTAGAAGACCTATTTATTTGAGTGAAGGTTGTTATAGCAGTCGAGATGCTCAAGGAGACATTGTATGGGACATCAAAAAACTAGTGGATGGGGTTTGTGAAGTTCCTTCCAGTGCAGAATGATCTTTAAATGGAAGAAGGTAAGTTCCACAAGAAAATCGCCGAAAGGCACGGAAGCCACTTGGCTTTAGACAGGAAGTGCCAACGGCGAATTTATTCGCCTTGATATTTAACCGTGATGCGGATCTTCAATATTCCAGTGTTGTCTTTATGTTATTTTGTGGCTGCTATTGACAAGTAAGTCTTATCTGAGGCTATACTTTCGAAATCAATTTAAAGTAGCGGTGATGCTAAGAATTAATTTTAGCAGAATCAGTAGAGGGTGTTTAAGCCAGCCTCAGAAGGTTCGTTTATGGACTCTTCAGAAATCTCCGTGTCTTTAGAACGGAGAAGCTTAATTATTATTTTGAGTGTAAAGTAATGGTTTGGTATCGAAATAGAGGACTGAGTTATTTCCTAGGAATGCTAATGGTCTCGGTTGTTGGTGTTGGTTTAACAGTGTTAACAAGGGCTAGTATTACTAGTGACTGTGCGAGTCCTCTATGTTTGATGGTGAGGCTTAACTCAAAAGAAAAAAGTAGTAAGCAGATAGAACAAATAGCAAGAGAGATAACAGTAAGAATTAGTAGTGGTGGGTCAAAACAGGAGTTTATTGGCTCTGGGACAATTATTAGAGACAATAGTGCAAAAGGTTATAAGTATAGGGTGATTACTAATAGTCATGTATTGAGAGGGGGAGATGGACCATATAACATTCACACTGGGGATGGCAAGGTTTATAGGGCTAAGGTGTCTTTATTCCATCCTAAATTTGAGGATGATGATATTGCTATATTAAGATTTGATGGGGGAAGTAGGGTATATAAAGGAGGTAAAATAAACAGGGGTAAATTAGGTGTAGAACAAAAGGTCTTTGTCGGTGGATTTATTTCCGAGAAGGAAGGAATATATAATTTTAAGTTTACATCGGGAAAGATATCATTGGTATTAGACAAACCTCTGGTAGGTGGATATGAAATTGCTTATACAAATACTGTAGAAAGAGGGATGAGTGGTGCGCCACTGTTAAACATATATGGAGAAGTAGTAGGAATAAATGGATTAAGTGGAGATCCGCTGTGGAAAACCCATGATTTATATCAAGATGGAAAGAACCTGGAACCTGAGTTGGAGAAAATTGTACTTAGTTCTAGCATGGCGGTTAGGATGAGGGGACAATGGGGTAAATAAGTTTCATGGATTAGGGAGATGAGAATAACAAAAAGTGCATTGACAGCGGGGGTTTTAGCTGGGGTACTAGGGGTTTTTCCACCAATGATTACATTGGCCCTCACATCGGAGCAAGTAGCTTTTATAGCGGAAAAATTTACGGTTCGTATCAGTGGTGCTGCGCCTGGATCTGGTGTAATTATTAATAAAAATGGTAACACTTATACGGTATTAACTAACTTTCATATATTTGATAGAGGTCGTACTTTAAGGGATGGTGCATATAGAGTTACCACAGCAGATGGAAAAACCTATCCCATGATTAATATTGTAAGGATACCAGATCTTGATTTAGCGAGATTTAATTTTAGGAGTAATCAGGAATACCGAGTAGTAAAAATAGGTAATTCAGACAAAATTGTGAGGGGTAAAAGAATTTATGTAAATGGGTTCCCAGAGCAACAGGAGGTGAACTTTTTACCAGGACAGGTTAATAGAATATTGGCTAAACCAAGAAGGCAAGGATATGTATTAGTGTACCGGATTGGTGCTTTTACTGGAATGAGTGGGTCACCAATATTAGATGAGGATGGGAATTTAGTAGGTATTCATGGGTTAACAGAGGATGTTGATGTAGAAGGAGGAGGTACAACTCCTGAAGAATACGGAATTCCTATTAATGCTTATAAAAGTTCGTCTGTTTACTCTAATAATGCTGAGTTTTACTTTAATAGAGCCTATAATTTATCTGAGTCAGGAGATAAACAGGGTGCGATTGTTGATTACACCCAAGCTATCCAGATTAATCCTAATTATGCTGAAGCCTACAACAACAGGGGAATAGCCCGCAGTGACTTAGGAGATAAACAGGGTGCTATTGTTGATTACAATCAAGCTATCCAGATTAATCCTAATTATGCTCATGCTTACTACAACAGGGGAGTAGCCCGCAGTTACTTAGGAGATAAACAGGGTGCGATTGTTGATTACAATCAAGCTATCCAGATTAATCCTAATGATGCTGATGCCTACAACAACAGGGGAAATGCCCGCAGTTACTTAGGAGATAAACAGGGTGCGATTGTTGATTTCAATCAAGCTA
>NZ_LMVE01000046.1:12856-33358 GCF_001432185.1 Cylindrospermopsis sp. CR12
CCTAATTATGCTAATGCCTACTACAACAGGGGAAATGCCCGCAGTGACTTAGGAGATAAACAGGGTGCTATAGGTGATTTTCAAACTGCTGCACGATTGTATCAACAACAGGGAAATTCACAATGGTATCAATATTCTTTAAATAGAATTTCTCAACTTCGTTAATTCAACATAAAGATGTCTAATTGACTGATTGCTTTTTCAATAGCATCATGTTCTGTTTAAGTCTATAAATTTATAAAGTAGGTTTCTATAGTTTATCTGTGTGCGATTGAGAATAAACAGGAGATGCGATCGCCGATTAGATTTACTGTCTTCTGCTAATAGTGTTAAAGCCATGAAGACAAATAGGACATGCGATCGCAATATGATAAATCTACAATTTTTGACTATTTTTTGGCAATTTAGTCATAATAGTCTGAGTTTTATCATCTAGTGTCACAGCTATGCTTTATCACTTAGATTTTCGGGTGGAGTATCCCGGTATGACTCAGAAGGATTTGTTTCTTATTTGGACTAAGGAAGCAGATGCAGCACTAAAAGTTAACGATTCTGGGGTCGCTGTGGATCTTTGGAAGTGTGTGGGATCTCACAGGCTCATTGCTATTGTGGATGTTCCTACAACTGATGCTCTTGACCAAATTCTTTTCGATTTACCCATTATGAGGAAGGTGGGTCAACATGTTCATGTTGATGTTACTTCTTTGAAGGTATATGAGGATTTTACTACTTATGTTACGTCACAATTGTAATCGCTAATAAAAGTATGGGTGGGTTTTATCCCTTCCCATGTATAATCTTTCCCTCTACTTGATTTATCTTAAATACTTTTCTAATACGGTCTTTTAATACTCACCTGATCGCTTACCTCTGTTTTCTCCTATTCTATATCCCCCTTTTGGCTTAATCTCTCTACCTAGTGCGATCTCCCGTAGGGAGTGCTTCGCAATCGCTACTCTCAGCAGAATGCTCACAGAAAAATATTCCCTAAGTTTATAAAATAGCGTTTAGTAAGATTTAGTCTCTTTTGGTTGTTTCTTGTATAGTAATCGAAAGAATAGGTTTTTCGCGCATTTTTAATCAATTCCTTGTACTCAATGACAACCATAAGGAAAAATTATGGTGCGGTTGCTAAATACTAGTAGCATTTTTAGAATACTTTAATTACAATACTGAGTATTAGAAGTTCATATTTCTAAACATCACTTTTTAACCTTTTGTTATCTAAACCTATGCTGGAAAGGAATCAGGAACAAAATTTGAGAGATAGAGTGTTTCAGATCTGCGAAAGCCTAGCTAAAAATAATAAAAAAATAAATCGTGAAGTCGTTCGCGAAAAGCTAGGTGGCGGTTCTTTTAGTACAATTTCTCCTTTGGTATCCGAATGGAAGGAATTAAAGTACAAGGGAATTCCGAATGATACTGAAATTCGGACTGATGGTACAAATACCGGAACTGTTAATCATACAGATAGTACGCCAGAACATAGTTTGGAAGATGGTAAAGATACTTTTGTACCTTTGATTCAAAGTACGCAGTCTGTTCCATTAATTAATGAATCTACAGATGTACACATAATTCAAAATGGTACTACAAACGGTATTCAAAATAGTTCTGAGTTTTGTACTCAAGATGCTTACTCTGGTTCTGTTAGTCGTACAGATGGCTCTGCCTCTTTGATTCAAGGTACAGATTTTATTCAACCATTTCACCAAAGTACAGATTCGGTAGGAATTGAAGTTAATTCCACTTTAAATCAAAGTGAACTATCAAATCAAAATGCTTCATCTGGAGAGATTGTAAAACTTAATAATGGTGAACTAACACAGTCTCAGTCAGTAGATTCACTGTCTTCAGAGGAGATTAACGATTATCTTCCAGAGGAAGATTTGAACTATATCACTAGAAGTGGTGCTGAAAAGGCTTTGGGTCTTCTTGCGGCTCAAGATGCTTTAGCTATGCACTTTTATAAAAATCCTAATGATTTACCATCTGATCTAAAGGAAAAATATCTGGAGTTGCGGCGAAATTTTTCTCAGCTGCGGGGGACAGTTCATGGGAAAGCCTATTCTCCGCAGAATTTGATCAACTTAGCGACGAAGCAGTTAGAAAAGTCCAAGCAAGCGTAAGGAAACCTAGGGTAAATTCTTTCCCTAAGAAATTAACCCGGGTTTTTAAGTCTATTAAAAATTGGCTCTTTTCTCCTAAAAAACAAACTCCTGTCTATTATGATGAATCGGAGTATTCGCCAGTTTATGATTCTTCTGATGATTATCAGCTAGAACAAGATTCGTCTGTCTATGATACTTCTCAAGAATTGGATCAAGCTGATTCTAAGGAGCAATCTTATCAAGGATATTACTTTGATCCTAATTCTATATCTCAAGAAAACCAGGAGGATGGATATTTAGAAGATAATCAGTATGCAGATGATAAAGAAGATGGAGATCAGCCAAAAGATCAGGTTACCATCTTATATGAAAATCTGACTTCTCTTCCTGGTAGTCCTTACATTTATCGAGAAGAGGAGTTTAAACGAATTGTAGCTTCTATTCAATCTGCAAGTTCACTTTTGGTAGTAGGCGATCAAGGCAGTGGAAAAACCTTTTTAGCGGAGCAGGTTTATAAGGCTCTCTTGATTGCCGGGTTTTCTGTTGCTTATGTAGAACCTTGCACCACAAAGCAACTCCTTCTAAAAATCTGTAGTTCTTTTAATATCCCTACTCAGAATCTTGAAGGTAAGAAGTTGACTGTTGAACAGTTAAAGCAAGAAATTGAAATTGCTTTAAAAGAAGGAACTAGAATCATGATATTTGATGATGCTCAGTGCATTGAAACAAAAATTAGGTTTTGGTTGAAGAAGATTGTTCAATTATGTCCTACCAGTCCTATTTTATTGTTTGCTACTTCACCTCGAAGAGGCGATATTTTCATTAGTGTTCCTAGGATTTATTTGGAGCCACTTCCGGATAAAATAATTCGCCAAATTATGCGGAGTACTGCTCAAGACCGTTCTATAAATTTGGAAAATGTGGATTTGGCATCTTTGCAGCAACGTGTTGCAGGTAATCCTATGTTGGCAGTTCGGGCAGTTCAAGAAGAATATATTGGCCTTGATTTTGAGGAGGGCGATCATCAAAAATATGGCGATGGCAGTTTTTTAATATTTGTTGGTGTTGTTACCTTTATTGCGGTTAGATTTTTTGCTATTGGACTTGATAACAGATTGCTTTACGCTTTGAGTGGTTTGTTAGCTGTTCTCTTTTGGGGTCTCTATAGATCTTTGCGATTATTGCCTGGGGAGGGGGCTAAGATTCAATAATGTTGGCAGTTTCTCATGTTCTTGTCAGTGGATTAGCTACTAGTATTATCCTTAATACTTCCGATCCTCTTGTAATTTCAGTCGGTGCACTAGCAGGTCTGTTTCCTGATATAGATACACCAAAATCGATTGTAGGAAGGTTATTTCCCTTTATCTCAAATTTTTTAACTGAAAAAATGCGTCACAGAAGTTGTACGCACTCTTTCCTTGCTTCTGTCTCGCTTGCTTTCATTGTTTATCCTCTCTCTCACTTTCTCAATATTGGTTCCCAGATTCCTTCCGCTATCGTTTGTGGTTATGTTTTTGGTTGGTTGGCAGATATGTTTACTAAAAACGGTGTCGAAGTTTTCTGGCCTTCCAAAATACGTTATGTTTGTCCTACTAATCGCAAGTTTCGATTGACAACTGGTTCTAATGCTGAGTATGTTGTTCTTTTTCTTTTGGTACTGATAGCTTTTGCTATTTTCTCTATTAATTATCAAGGAGGGTTTTTTCAGCAATTAAATCAAATAATAAGTTCCCCATCTGGGGCTGTCAGGTTGTATATGCAATATTCTAAGGAAAATAAAATTGTTTTGAATATACAAGGAACCGATACTACATCAAGAAATTTGATTAATAGGGAGTTTACTCTTATACAACCTATTAAGAATGATGATTTGATAGTTCTTGATGAATCAGAAAATAAGCTTTATTTGGCTTCAGAGAGGTTATTTGGTAATATTGTTATCAGTCGTATAACTGCCAAGGTTGGACCTCCTGTCAAAACTCAGGTTAAGGATTTGTATTTGGAAGATGAGTCTATTAATGATGTTTCTCTCAATTTAAATCCAAATTCAAGTGTTAAGTCTTTTTTGTCTGGGGATTTTAGTGTTGATGAATTTGATACTTCAATTCTTGGACGTGATAGTGGTTATTTTAATCCCATTGAAGCTACAACTTCTAGAATTAAATTAACTGCTGCGCCATTTAATTTAGTTATTAATCAGATAGGCGATGAGTTTCTTACTGGATCTCTCAAGGTTTTTTCTATTTCTGAGAAATAATCTCAGCTTTTACTAATTTGTTTTATTAACCTACGTTTTAATTATGCCATCAAAACCTTTACCACCTACAGTTCTTCAACCCACTAATCAATCTCTTGATTTCAATGAATTTAATAATCCACAAGGTATTTTATTGGGTGATAAGTGTTACTGGAATCCTGCTCTTTTACCAAATGGACATGTTGCAATTATTGGAACTTCTGGCAGTGGTAAAACTCAAACTCTAAAGGCTTTAGCTTATGAATTACCTCGTTTGTTTCCTAACATAAAAAGGATAATTATAGATTACCATGGAGATCAGGAACTTCCCGATGAAAAGTGTTTTTCTTTAAGTATGAATTCTCCTCACGGTGTTAATCCTTTGATTATTGATCAAGATGCAAAGGGCGGGGGTCCAGCTTTGCAAGCAATAGCTGTGGCTGCTAGTCTTAGGAAATCTTTATTAATGGGAGCAAATCAGGAGGGTTTAATTATTGATATTCTTTCTAAATTGTATAAGTCTAAGGGTATAATTCAGGAAGATAATAAAACTTGGACTAGGGAACCTCCTACTTTTTATGAAATGCGTAAGGAGATTGAGTCAAGAATTCAAAGTGGTTGTAAAGATTCTCAGAAGTTAGCTTTAAAACTTGCAGCTACTTTTGAATATGGTATCTTTACTAAACCACAGAAGATTGACAATGTTCCTCTTATTAGGCTTGATTTATCTGCTTTAGGAAAGGTTATAGGATTAAGTGCAATTGCTACTGAAGCAATTATTAAGCAGATTATGGATGCTCATAGAATTATGGGTGAATCTAAAATCCCACGCACTTATTTATTTATTGATGAGTGTAAGGAGGTTCGTAATAGCAGAACTTTAAATATTATCCTAGAGGATGGTCGTAAATACGGTTTGAGTTGTGTTGTTGCTTCTCAAAGAGATGCTGAAATTAGTAAGGAGATAGTAGCTAATACTGCTACTAAGATTGTTTTAAGTGTAGATCAAACTGAAGTTAAAAGTGTTGCTAGACGATTTAGATTTTCAGAAACTGTTGTTGCTGCTTTAAAACCATTGGAAGCATTGGTCAGAATGGGTAATCAGGGAATAAAGACTAATATCATACCTTATTATAAGAGGGCATTATGAAAAATATATTCGCTTTTTTACTTTTAACTGTCTTTATTTTTACTCTCAATTCTAGACAGGTTGATGATAAGTCTTCTACAGCTGTTGCTCAACAAGCTAATAAGGTTAAGCCAAATCAGGATTTATATTCGGATTCAAATAGGAGGACTTTAAGGATTAATATAGCTGTTGCTAATCCTAATCACCTTACTGTACGAGAAGGTATTACTCTAAAAAAGGGAGATATTATTGTTCAAGATTTGGAGGAGCGTAGGCGATTAGAGTTACAGAAACAGTCTATTAATTTGGAAATTAATAATTTAAGTTCCAAGCCTATTCAACCTCCCACTTCTCCTACCTTGGATCTATTAAGTTTTGTTGAGGAGCAAGAAGTTCTTGAGCAGGCTAAGTTGAAACTTCGTCATGCTAGATTGAAATTATCCAATAGTTCTAAGTCTTTATCTACAGAGGATCCTCATAAAAAGGCTGATTTACAACAGTCTGAAGCTAGTTTACAAATCCTTGAGCAGAAAATTAAGGAGCAACAGTCCTTAATCCTTTCTATGGAGACTGCTAATATGCCTCCTGAAGTCTTAATTCATGAGAAAAAGAAGTTAGAAAAGATTATTGGTCAGCTTTCTTTACAAAGTGCTGAAGTTAAGTTTAAAAAGTCACAGATGGAGGCTTCTTCTTTGCTTCAGTCTGAAAAATTAGAACAGTTGAGAATGAATGTTGAATTGGCAGAGTCTGATTTACGTTTGGCTCAATCTCGTCTTTTATCTTCTCAAAAAAATAAACAGTCTCAAGAGTTAGAAAAGTTTGAACGTTCTAAGCTTGATTATAATCAAACACTTAGAGATAGGGATTATAAAGTTTCTCAGTTGAAACTCTCTTTGTCAGGTATTGATCAGAAGTTGGCTCAAACTGTAAAAATTAGGAGTCCTAGAAATGGTGTTATTCAAAGAATTCAACCCTGGAAGGTTAAAAATAATCAAAATCGTACTGTTCTTTATCTTGCCTATTATGCTAAATAGCTTTGCTTTTAACTCTGCTTTAGCTAATATTGTTTCACAGTCTAATCCTAGATCTCCTTCTGGTCAGGATTCACAAGTTGATAATGATGGATTACAGGAGCAGTCTGAAGATGCTGACTCTGAAGGTGATGATAACTTTAATCTTAATGCCAACCAAAATCCTTTTTCAAAGCCAGATCTTGATAAGTTGATTACTAGTCAGTTTAATGCTGATATGTGGCGTATTATGCGTGGTGGTCTACCTTGTCTTGAAACTTCGTCTAATTGTTTGGATCAGTTGCAATCTCGTTCTGTTGCGGGTTCTCCTTTGCTCAAGGAATTAGATGCTAGAATTCAGGAGGCTAATGATAAAGTAGACGATGCTAAGAAACGCAATGCTAAAACTGTTACCTTATCCATCTTGACTCCTGGTTTACAGTATCTTTTGGGTGTTCCACCTCAACCTGGTCAACCTCAACAAAGAGGATTTATAGATAACTTGCTTGGCATAGTTAAGGGTGATATTGGTCTGATTAATGGTTTGATTAGTGCTATAGGCGTTCCTTTCTTTAAGGCTTCTCAAGGTGCTAATGAAGAAGCTAATAGAAATGCAATTGCTATTTCTGATCTTCAAATAAAGATTGCTGAGTTACAGAGAGCTAGAGCGCAGCTTGCTGATACTACTAGAGAGAAGGTTGCTATCTCTTTGGTTAAGTTTGATGAGGCTAGGACTGATTTTCAGATTGCTCAGGTAATAGCTTCTAGGTCAGTGGATCAGTTTAAGATTTTTGAGAAGCAGTATTTGACTGGTGATTCTAATACTGAGACTTATCTTGGTAAGCTTAATCAGCTGGATAGGACTAAGGCTCAGACTTATTCTGCTTGGGGAAAGGTTAGGAGATCTTTGTTTGAGCTGAAGCTTTTGGTTCTTGGTGTAAAAGATGCTGAAGTTTAATCCCCCGTGAGAATTTAATTTCTCATGGGGGATAGAAAAGCTTAATAAATTAAACAACCTTCTTTATGGTGTTGCTAACCACTCTTGTGGTACAAATGCTTGGTCGTTTATGCATCTAGGTGCTTTTCCTGCATCTGGTAGTGCTGCGTAACTTCTGCTTGTTCCATTATAGTTAAATGTTGTTGGAGCAGACCTTAACACTCCGAATCCACAGGCGTTTATTAGAACTGACCTTGGTATGTCTCTTGCTATTAGTAGAGTTACTGCTGTTCCTGCTGTTCTACCTCCTAATACTAGTCCACCACTTGGTGTCTTGAAATTTGTTGGAACTGGATCTGCAAAATTTCCTCCTACACATGCCGGAGTTGCGTGTGTAGGTAAGTTGCTAATATCTGTGTTTGTTCCATTTACACTTATAGAGGTTGGTGGAATTGCCCCTAGGGCATTTGCTGAGACTCGGATTTCTCCACAAGACCCTACGATCCTGCTTATTGGTCTGTCGTTTTTTAATCCAACGGAAATAACTGAATTTGCTGTTCCACTAAAGATAGTGACAAAGACACCTCTATCTGTTCCTCTATATACTGTGTTTCCGTTATAGGGAATTGCTAGAGCGGGGTTTAAATTCACTGTTGACAATACACCAACTAAAGGTATTAAGAGCTTTTTCATCTTAACTTTCCAACAATTAGTAATTTCTAGTCCTATCCTAAACTATTTTTTCCGTATATGCAATATTTGTACTATAAATTTTTATATATCTTCTCTGTACTTTTTGTACTTACTCTGTTTGCTTTTGATACTTTATTTGTTATTTAGCTTTCTTATTTCTTATTTTTTCCTTTTAAATTCGTTTATTTTTGCTCTTTTGTTAAGAATTTTAATAATCTTCTTTTTTGTCTTTACTTTATTATTTCTATTAGATATACTAAAGGAAAATATATAGCTATTAGTTTTTGTATACTTTTTTCCTTACTTAAAAACCCGGGGGTGCTTTGTGGTTTCTAGTTTTCAGCATAATTTTTCAGAAGGTTCTTTTTCTCAGCCTACTTTGTTTGATTTAGATTCTTATATATCTGATTACGATTCAAAGTATATTGTTGGTGATATTGAGCGCATTTTTTACGATCCTGCTTGGGATGATGACGATTATCCTGTTTTACCTTCTTCAAAGGAACATCAGTCTTCTGATTTTCTTCCTATTCATGATGCTTTTTTAAATAATATTTCTATTAAGGTTGTGACTGTTCAAGCTCCTTTTGCTTTATGTCTTGGGTCTTCTAAGCAGTATGTCGTTAAATCTCGTAGCACTAATTACAGGGGTAAGGTTGCTGTTCATTGTGCTGTTAAGCTTCCTTCCAAGAATATTCTGAATCAGTTTTCTTTTTCTTCTTCAGATTTTCCTCTTGGTAAAATAATTGGTTTTGCTGAGCTTACAGATTGTTCTTTTATAGATGATTTTCTTCTTTCTCAACAATCTCAGCTTGAGTTACAAGGTCATCAATGGGTGTTAGGTAAGTTTGCTTGGAAGCTTGAGAATTTTACTCCTATTTCTCAAATGATTTCTGTGTCTAGTAAGGGTTCTATTTGGGATTTGGACTCTGATTTAGGTTCTCAAATATCTTCTTCCACTTTTTCTTTCAAACCTGGTGATTTTGTTCTTAATGGTAGACTTGGTCAGGTCATTGATTTTTCCCCTTCTGGTTTTACACGTGTTCAATATTCTGATTGTGTTAAGTCTTATGATGATCTTAGTTCTTTACTTTTTCTCCCTACTGATTTAGTTCTTTATTTTTCTGGTTTATCTTCTTCTTGTCAAAAATCTTCTTTTTCTTCTTATACTCCTACTGGTTCTTTAGTTCAGTATGTTGAAAACAAGAAGTTAAAAAGTGGACTTGTTGCTACTTATCCTAAAGTCTTTTCTGATAGAGATGTTAATAATGTTAGTCATTGGCGTTGGGGTTATTATTATGAAGTTAAAGTTGATACCAAGTGGAAAAATCGAACCCTTTCTGTTCCTTCTTATTTGGTCGATGATGTTAAAATGATGATTAATATGGATTTGTCTGTTTCTTCTATTGTTGACTTTATTCTTAAAAATCGTAGGTCTAGGTAGTTGGATGTTGATTTTTTATCTATTTCTGCTTTTGTTTTCTCAAATTAGTTTTGAATAGTTACTTGTTTTTTCTTTACTTTAATTTTTTCTTTTTTCTCTTGACTTCTTATTCCTTTCTGTACCATAATTTAATTATTGTACGTAATAGTAAAAATATTATTCTAATAGCTATATTATATGCGTTTAATATAGCTGTTAGATATTTAGTCAAGTGGAGTTTACTAAAATGGCAATTCATGAGATTTTTAAAAGATCAATGGATATGTACGGAGTCCGAGGTAAGGATCTAGCCGTAACCGCAGGTGTTTCAGCCCAACATGTGACTGACTTTCGCCATGGGCGAAAATGGGTTAGCGAGGGTACACTGGAAGCTCTCTTGCGGGGAATGGAACGGTTATCCCCCGGATCGATTAAATATTTTTGCGATTCTCTTGTTAGTCAAAAACTAGTAGAGGTAGACTATAGAAAGCAAAATTCAAATTTAGACAATAAGAAAATGATCATTGCCAATTTAGTTAAGTCAGCTGGTGCTGATGAATTAGAAAGTCTTTCCGTTGCCATTAATAAGAGATGGAAAGAGCTTGTGAATGAACAAAATGAGGAAGATGCTTAACTATATATAATTTAAAGTCAGTATATTTTGTTGACAAAAAGGCACAACCTGCTCTAAATCTATAAAAATACTTAATAAAAAGCAGGTAGATATACTTTAGTTAATGTTAAAATGTTTGACTACAAGTATATCTGTCAACAAAATTAACAATATAAAGAATATTTTCAGGAGGAGGGAGGGTTTAAATGATACTTAATTCAGAAGAGGTAACAAATAATCTCAGGAACAAAATTGAGAAGTGGAAAAACAGTTTAGCAGATCTGACCAAGAATAATCCTCTCATTCAATTTCGCACCCATAAGCGAACATTAGAAATTACAAATAATATAGACACTATTTACACTGATATACGACGGGAGAAAAAGGTTTTATTCTTTGATGTAGAAAGTCCAGAGGGAGGAAGAATAAAATCAGTTGTGAACGAACTAACAACTGTGCAAACGTCGAATGAGAAATTAAAAATACTCAAAAATTTAACTAAGGCGTCTCGACAATCATTAGAGGAAACAGGAGTCAATATTCTTTTCCTAGCCTTTGGAACTTTAAGTTGGGAGGATGAAGATAAGTCAACTAAATTGTTATCACCTTTGACATTAGTTCCCGTTTCTTTGTCTAAGGAACGAAAAAAGGGGTTTTATAAACTATCTCCTATTTGTGAAGATGAAGAGGCTAGTATTATCATAAATCCTGCTCTCTGTCTGAAATTAAAGAAGTTTGATATCAATCTATCAGAGATTAAACCTCAAAATTCATATAGAGATTTGATAAATATCATCAAGGATAGAGTTTTACATCAATATCCTTCATGGGAAGTGCAAGATGGACTTTTTCTATCTCTTTTCTCTTATGCTAATATAGCAATGGTCGAAGATTTCAATAAATACGAAAAAAGAATTTTTGACCATCCTATGTTGCAATCGCTTTCAGGTGGGATAACAGAAATACCACACATCAACGATATTCTGCAGAACTCAATAAAAGACTCTCAAGTAAAACCACAAAATATTTTTCAGGTACTCGATGCAGATTCTAGCCAACAGGTTGTCATTGAAGCAGCTAAGCGGGGTGATAGTTTTGTTGTTCAAGGTCCCCCTGGAACTGGAAAGAGTCAAACTATTGTCAATATGATTACTGAACTCATTGGTGCTGGAAAGTCAGTCCTATTAGTTGCAGCTAAGGACACTGCTGTCAAAGTAGTTTATGACAGGTTATCTAAATGTGGCTTAGAGCATTTATGCTTAAATCTTCATAATAGTCAAGCTATGAATAATAAGGAAGTTATCCAAGAATTATTAAAAACGATTACTTCTACTAATAGTAGTTTTGATACTAGTAAACATCAAAATTTTTTCGATGAGTTACTCAGCAGTCGTGAACACATCAATTCATATCCTGTTGACTTACATACAAAACATCAACCTCTAGATAGGTCTCTTTTTGAGCTTTATGGAGAGTTACTAAAAAAGAAGAGAGCAGATCTGCCAAACTATAATGTCAGGTTTCCAAATTATGAAAGCTGGTCTACTCAGGAATTGAATATTGCTAATTCTCTGCTAAAACAGTTAGGTAGTTTGTCTGAACTTTTTTATGAAAATACAAATTCGATTTGGTCACAGAGTTTTACTTCTGATGATTTCTCTGCTGCTCAAAAAATGAACTTGGAACAAATAATCAGTAATCTTCAGCAAGGTATAGATTCTGCTAGAGAGTTAGAAACTGAACTAAAATTAATTTTTAATAATGATTATATCCTCCATAATATAGATTCTATAGAGTTCTCCTATAATGCCTTATGTCATCTATTAAAAGTAACTGAAATTAATTTACCAAACAATTGGGTAACTATAGATATTGATAAAGAGAGAGCCAGTATTGAGCATTATAAATCTTCCTTGAAAATCATTAATGACCCTCAGAATACTTTAATTAGGGAGAGATATTCAGAAGAGTTTTTCTCTCTTAATTTATTTGAATTATCTCAAAGATATGAGAATTATGCTAAGAAGTGCTGGATTCTTAATATGCTCGATCCGGTTTATCGAAAAGATATGAACTTATTAGCTAAATTAAACAGTGATAGGAAATCCCATTCTTTTCATCAATTTAGGCAAGACTTATTGAAGGCACTTAAAATTCAGTCTATTGAAAATAACTTAGATCAAGATTATACGGATAATAAAAGTCTAGGGTCTTTCTTATCTTTATCTAATCTTCAAAATATGACTGAGGTAGAGGTAGAACTGGAGAAATTTGAGCAATTATTGAATTGGGTAAATGAGTTAGATAAATATTGTCTTTCTCGTGAGAATGTAGATGCCATACAACAATCTGTATTTAATCTGAATAATGTTATCGAAAAAGTTCATAACCTGAAGTCAATAAAAGATGAAATAGATTGTGGATTAGACTTTTTGTTTAACCAGCGACAACTCAATCATATTTATACTAGGGAAAATATAAAGCAAGTAGATTTAAAAAAAGTAGAGGAGTTTTTAAAACTAGCTAGTTTAGACTTAGATAAGTTAAGTGAATGGTTTTTATGTCAAAAAATTTGCCGTGAACTAGAAAAGTTAGGGTGTGAGTCTTTTCTACAACTATTGCGCAAGAATAAGGATATTTTAAGCCAGGATTGGTTTACAATTTTAGAAAAACTTATTTATGAAGCACACATTCAGGGTATTCTGTTTAAACAACCAGGTTTAAGGTTATTTAACTCACAATCCCATCAAGATGATATTAATAATTTCAAAAAACTAGATGTTCAACAGTTACAGATTGCACAGATAAGACTTAGACTAAGCCATGCTCAAAGATGGCAAACTTTTGAAGTTAATCCTGATAATTCACTCCAAATCCAAAATTTAGGAAAGGAGCAAAAGAAAAAAAGAAAATATTTACCTATACGTAAACTACTCAATGATAAAAATCAAGGTATCAAAAGTGTGATTAAAACTTTAAAACCTTGCTGGATGATGAGTCCTATTGCTGTCACTAAGTATATTGACCCTGACGAAACTATATTTGATGTTTTAATTTTTGATGAGGCTTCTCAACTACGAACAGAACAGGTTATATCATCAATTATACGGGCAAAACAAGTAATCATTATTGGAGACACTAAACAGCTTCCACCTACTTCCTTTTTTATGGCAACTGAGGAAGAAGAGGACACAGAGGAAGATGCACCAGAAAATCTCTCATTTGACAGTATACTAGATGAGTGTTCAGTTTTTTTACGGCAATTGACCCTAAAATGGCACTACCGTAGCCAAGATGAGAGATTAATTGCTTTCTCCAACTATCATTTTTATGACTCCAGATTGGTTACATTCCCTAATGCTATTAAAAGCAAAAAACTAGGAGTAGAGTTTAAATACATTGAAGATGGAATTTATCAGCGTAGTGATACTAGAATTAATCTAAAAGAAGCACAAACGATCGCAGAACTTGCTTTGGAGCATGTGAAAACTAATCCTCAAGAATCTTTGGGAATTATTGCCTTTAGCCAATCTCAAACTAACGCCATTGAGCAAGAGCTAGAAAAGTTATACAAAGCCAACCCAGATTTACAAGATTTTTGTGAAAATGATTCAACTCAGTTTTTTCTGAAGTCCTTGGAGAATATACAAGGTAATGAAAAAGACATAATATTATTAAGTGTTGGATATGGAAAAGATAGTGTCGGTAAGTTTACACTTAACTTTGGTCCGCTCAATAAAGCAGGTGGAGAACGTAGACTCAATGTTGCCATTACAAGAGCTAAAAATAAACTGATTTTAGTCTCCTCCATAACTGCTGGGGATATTGATCCTACACGGGTCAACAGTCAAGGGGGTAGATTATTACGTGAATACCTACAATATGTCGAAAGTGGTGGCAATTTCTTGTCTGGTAACTCTTTCACTGAGTCACTAAAATTTGATTCTCCATTTGAAGAGGATGTGTATATGTCTATTTGTCACCATCCCGAACTCAAAGACTATAATGCTTATACTCAAGTTGGATGTTCTGACTATCGAATTGATTTAGCGATTGTCCACAAAGACAGACCTGGAGAGTTTGTTCTGGGTATAGAATGTGATGGAGCTTCTTATCACAGTTCTCTTACCGCTAGAGACAGAGATCGCCTCAGACAAGAACAGTTGGAAAAACTAGGTTGGAAAATCTATCGTATTTGGTCAACAGAGTGGTTTCATAATAAAGGTTCCCAGGTACAACTGTTGGTAGAGAAGATTAAATCTCTTAGGAATGTCCAATAAAACCTGAAAAAATGACTTGCTACTCATTTATCCACTCTTTAGCTACTTTTAATGCAGCATCTGCTGTGTAGTAAATTCCCTTACCATAAACTGAACCATCTAAAGCAATTACTCTAAACTCCCAAGCATGTGCAGGAGTGTAGAATACTACGACCACGTTGCTATTGTGAGAAATCAACTTTGCTATTTTTACGTTTGATTCCATATTTTTTGTTTCACTCTACAAGAACATTTGTACCATTAATTTTAGGATTAGTTATCCCTTTTGGTAAATTACCCACCTTTTTAGGCGAATTATTTCTGTACTCCAACTATAGTTTGTACTATCGTTTGGTTATGATTGATATGTGTATATTTTACTCCAAATAAGAATAGCTCTAAGAATTAAAAGATCTTGCATCATTGCCTAACTTTATTAGCATCCTCCCCAAGATAGATATTTTTCTGGTCATATTTTTGCATAGGTTCGGTTTACCGAACTAATATGGAGTGTTTTTACTGTCAGAGTTCAGGTGAACTGATTTAAAAAGTACCGCATTTTCTACATTGATTATAGAGAATAGAAATTTAGATAATTAATGTATATAAATCTTGAGCATAATCAACTCTAATAGTTATGAGCAGTATAAACCAACAATACCAGTACAATGCTGTTTTAGGTGGTACAGTATATACACAAGAAAAACCTTCACATTCAGGAGAAGAACCACTATTAACCACTTATGAGGAAACTCCCCACAAGCCGAATATTATTGGGCAAGCCATAAGTTATGGGGAGAAGGGTATAAACTTGCTGTTCTCCTTCCTTAATAATGGAAAAACATCTGAATACCAGAACGGTTATAGTCACAAAGGAATTGATACAAAACCTTTTAGCTTCAATCTGGTGACTACGAATAAAAGAGGAGAAATAATTAGTACAACTCTAGGTTATGCCAGATCCTTCATCCAAGATTTAGGAAATGGTGTGAACCTGGAAATGGTTCAAATTCCAGGTGGAAAATATCTCATGGGTTCAAGGGACGAGAGATGTGATTGGGAATTTCCTGAGCATGAGGTAATACTACCAAACTTTTTCATGAGTAAATATCCAGTAACACAAGAACAGTACAAGGCCATTACGGGTGCTAATCCGTCCATGTTTAAAGGTGATCAACTTCCTGTGGAAAACGTGAGTTGGAATAATGCAGTAAGTTTTTGTGAGGAGTTAGCCATAAAGACAGGAAAGAGTTATACCCTACCCAGCGAAACCCAGTGGGAATACGCCTGTCGCGCAGGAACAGGAACAGCATTCTACTTTGGAGATAGTATTAACAGTGACTTAGTTAATTACAATGGTAATTACAGTTATGGTTTAGTACACAAACAGAACTTTAGGCAAAAGACAGTACCAGTAGGTTCATTAATGCCCAATGCTTATGGTCTTTATGATATGCACGGGAACGTTTATGAATGGTGCTTAGATGATTGGCACAGCAATTATAATGGCGCACCAGATAATCAAAATCCTTGGTTTTCCCGGACTAGTAGGTGGAAAGTAGTGAGGGGTGGTTCCTGGAATACAAGTCCCCAGGATTGTAGGTCTACTTCCCGTAGTCTCCACATGGCTGATAGTGCTTATGGCGATATTGGTTTTAGGTTGGTCTTAAATGTCTCCTAACCACGATTAGGCTATCTGATCGCATTTCTTGGGGTAACTCCAGGAGATGCGATCGCCTGAGTGTTTCGGAATAGCATTTATTAGGGTAGCTTTAGGAGATGCGATCGCCTGACTGCTTTGTAATACCATTTATTAGGGTAGCTTTAGGAGATGCGATCGCCTGACTGCTTTGCGATCGCATTAAAAGAGTAAGTGGTACGTTATTTTTCTTGGGTTGGGAAGTGAGATTTCCCGTAAGGAATGCTTTGCGATCGCCAATTAATAGAAAGGTCAATTTTCCCAAACCTCGAGAAAATGTTCCCATTCTTCATCTGATTGTGGAGGACCATCCTTAAACATTCCGACCACCTTTGCCAGTTTTCGAGCTTGGTCTTCAGTCTCGCCTAACTCTATAAATTGGGACTCAAGTTTAGGATCATAACCTTTTGAGATAAGGTGTAGGTATTCCTCATCTGTAATATTCAAATTGTGAATGTTTTCCATACGTTACCTTTAATTAGTGATACTAGCTAGTTATAGACTAGAATATGTCAACTGATTTTTGGTCTCTCTTGCAAAACTGAAAATAGAGCCAATACGCTCAAATCCCTGTTTTTCATAATATCCATCTTCATCAGATAGCATATAAACATCTGTACGTGGTTGGTCAGCAGCAGCAGTTTCAATAAGACGTTTTCCTAGTCCCTTTCCCCTCCATTCCTTGGCTACGAGGAGGTCGTAGACATATAGGTCAAATATTCCATCTTTTCGGCAACGTATATAACCGATTATACAGTTATTTGCCACACCGACGTAAACAATACAATCAGCGAGTACCTGACCATATTCCTGTTCACGGTTGTAGTAGCAAGACCAGTTGTTACCTTCACCGCGTAGGAGTGTGAATAGGGCAGGGTTGTCATCTTCTGTGTATGGTTTTATCTGAATCATTTGTATCTCAGTTTTAACTTTAATACGTCTATTATAATCCTTTTGCTACTGAGGAGTAGTCTGAAATACACTACCTCATTCAACCAGAACACCTATTAACTTTTAATGGGTGGGCGACCACTCTTTCCATTGTTTAGATCTTCCAGATCTTGCGATCGCCTACCTAAAACATTTTAATTATGAGTTTCCATTAATTCCACTTCCTGGGGGGGAAGCGTACCCTCCATTTTAACCCCTTGCTTTGCATCTATCCTAGGATAGATCTTTAATCTATCTTGGTGTAGATACTTAAATAACTATATGTAGATGAAATAACCTGAACGTAAGGTTATCCTGTTATTAAAGACGAAGCACTCGCGAGCGCAATAATTTCTTTGGAGCGTGTTTTATGGAGGAGGTTTGATACTGGAGGATCGCAGTTTAGGTAACAACCTCCTGGTTGTCCCAATACATATCTGGTGCGTAGGGCGATCGCATGAGTGACAAACAAAGACATATTATAGAAAGGATGGTGAGTTTATTCAAAAAATTCCTCATCTATTTTCTTGATATAGAGTGTTTCTTCTATTCGACATCCCACATTAAAGCTAATCATCAGCTTGGCTAATTGATTTCCATCAATAAGGACTATTCTTTTACTTAAAAACTCTATAGTTTCTTTTGCAGAGGAAGAAAAGCTAGACGTGGTAACAAAAAGTCCCTTATTAGCTTTGTGTCGGTCAAGACTACCAAAAAAATCACGAATAGCCCCGGATCCAATACTATTACCGGGGCTATATCGTTTTGCCTGAATATATACCCGATCCAAGCCTAGCGCATCCTGGTCTATTACACCATCAATTCCATCATCTCCACTTTTTCCCATAGGCGACCCTGTTAGTCCAAAAAACTTAGGGGATGCGATCGCAAAAGCGCTACCTAGAAAGCTATCTGAACTACTGTCCTCAGATATCCAATGGATGTCTAATTTCTAAAGAACAGACTGAATATAAGAGCGATCGCCCATCCGAGAAAAACTACTGTTATGAAATCAGTATTACCTATATCTCTAACTCATGAGAAGACCCCCGAGTTAGGTCGTTTCTATTGATTCCACTTCCCAGAGGGAAGCGCACACCTTATATTCCTCTTCTTTTTCCTTTTCTGAGGAAGAAGAAGAGAAATATGGGTCGAAGGCCATTATCTCTTCTTCGAGGGAGGTAATCTCCTCTTCCAAGGAGGAGTTTTTCCTCCTCGTTTCCATTGATTCCACTTCCCAGAGGGAAGCGCACAAAAAACCAGATTTTGTAATATTTCAGGGAACGACCGTTTCCATTAATTCCACTTCCCAGAGGGAAGCGCACCCTGATCAGCGCCGTCCAAGCTCTTCTCATTATAGAGAAGTTTCCATTAGAGTTGTTGGGTAATAAGCCAGAATATCCCTGAAAGGCTTTTCCGACAAGGATTTCGGGAATTATACCGTGAAATCCCTCAAAGCTAGATTGCATAAGGATTGCTGGTATTTTAATCACTATTTCCCAACAGGTCTATTGTAATATTTATTTATTCGCCACCTGTAGAGAAAATCTTAACTATAAAACTTTTGGAACTAATTCTACTTCCCAGAGAGAATCAGCACTAATCATATATGATAAACTTATGACTGTTTATTATTATCTTCCTCCAATATAGACAACAGATAGTTATTTACTAATTGGGATAAGCCTATGTGATCTCCCCCCACTAACTATATGGAGTTTATTTTTTCTTCAGTGATATAAAAGTTATAATCACAACTTACAAGGTGCGATCGCCTGTCTGATAAAACTGAAAAACACAATTTTTCCCGTTTTGCATCTACCCCAGGGTAGATTGTTAGCAAGAGTAATAAAAGCCAGCTCCCTATGGGAGTGCTTCGCGATCGCCCATCTGAGAAAAACTACTGTTATGAAATCAGTCTGCTAATATTCCAGGTTGAGTTTCCGAAAGGAAACTCAACATGAGATATAAATGCGATTGCCAAGCACCCACTACACAAGATGACTCTGATATATCTCTAACTCATGGGAAGACCCACGAGTTAAGTAGAAAACTAATTAATCACAATATGTCTTACCAGAATACTCATCACTTCCCCAGAATTACCAGTTGGTGTCAGATCACTCCAATCAGTTGCATTGGCATAACCAAGCACGTGTAGATAGTGAATCGTACTAATTACCGTCTTTTTCGACCCGATCAACAGATGTTTTAGTGGTTCCCGGTGACCACCTGCTGAAACTACTCTAGAGTTAACCACTCCAGTGTCATCCACATTGCTGATAAAATTTCTAGTCTGTGCCATAATCTATTTGCCTCCATGTTGGGGTGTAAGGTGATCAGGACTTTCCTCCAAGAAATGTAGATCACCTTACTTTTTTCTAATTATAAAACTATTTGAACAGACATGCAATAGGTTTACAGAAAATAACTAATAATTTTTGTAAAATTTTTCGACTTGTCAAGCATAAATGCAAAATGCAAGAATCTCGCACTCACTCAGTTGCAGTAAAAGTAATGCGATTCCAAGGTACTCGCCCTAGGAGAGCGCTCGATTTACTTGTAATCTAGTCACCCAACAAAACCCTAATAGCTCTTAAAGCTTGGCTACGTTTCCCATTACTAACTTTAGCAAACCAATAATGAGATTCTTCATAACTCATAGCTTGTATTCCCTGAGCAATATTACTTATTCTTTCTACTTTTGAAAGCGGTTGTATAGTCTGAAATAATAAAGCTAGGTTCACTCCCGTTTCCTCGTTTAATACATAATGAGCTTGCCTATTATGGGTTAAAGTCTTTGGATCGTAGTTATTCGCTTTCAAACAATCATAAACCATCTCCCGAACCTGTACTAATATACTACTTTTTAATCTGCCAATTCGTTTAGCAGCAGGACGTTTCTTTTCTCCTGCTTTTTTATAGGCACATTGATATAACTCAACAGCAAAGTTATTATTATCCGTGGGCACTATTCGCAACTGAAATTCCTGCATGTGAAAACTCTTAATAGGTAACTTTGGCAACTAAGTTCAAATTGTCTACTGGATTCCGTTCCAGCGCTTTTTGAAGATCTCTTATTTCTCCCCCTTCTACCATAATTGGTGACAAAAATTTAAACTCCAATTTCAATAGTAGATCTGCTTTCACCAGGGGATTATTTAAAAAACTATTAAGCATTATTCCCTGAAAAACTTTAAATCCTTTCTCTGGTCCTTGGTACTCCAATCTCACAAACTGCTCCTCTAAGCTAATTGTGGCTATATGGTTGATATACAGAGGTAATTTGGCTACTAGAGGAATAGCTGTAAATAACTTCCTATAGTCCATGGGTTCTGTCACAGAAATTTCTATTTCTTGAATTCCCGCTGGTTTATTGTCCTTAATAAAATCACTCAGTTTCACAAAGCTACTATTTACCGTTCCTGCATAGCTAAATATTAATGGTTTGACCGCAAAAAT
>NZ_LMVE01000047.1:0-2323 GCF_001432185.1 Cylindrospermopsis sp. CR12
AAAAACAGCACTTAGCCTGAACAATAAAAATCCCCCACAATGCTCCCCCAGTTTGGATTGTTCCCAAAATTGTGTAATTATTGCCCATTACGCTATTTTGCACATTCCCTTTCTGATTAAGCAGTGTGGAAATTACTTGTTTGAAAAATGCAGTAATTTGACTATGCAGTTATGTATACGGTAGAAAGACAATTGTACGAATCCTTATTGGGAAAAAGGGTTTCTGACTCTCATTGGTCGAACCTCAAAAAAACTGCCCAAGAAGCAGACCATGTAATTACTCTAGACGAGCCTCCAGAGCTATCACAAAATAAGGAAATTACCTTAGCAGAAAAGCAAACCATATCCACCGTGACTAAAGACCTGGGTTTTATCCTCCCCCAGGATGAACTAAAGGCGATTGCGCAGCACTCCCTGCGGGAGATCGCGAGTAGTTTAAGGGAGGACAGTGAAATAACAAGCATTACAGAGATAAAAGAAGCCATACTGAGGTTCATTGCCAAAAAAGGGGAAAGAACCAGAAGGGAGGTAGATACAGCGCTATCAGAAATAGCTACCGCTTATGCAGCAGAGCAATTAATAAGTTCCCGTCTATTTGCCAGTTTATTAGCTAATTTAAGCAAGGAGGTAAAAGTAGCCAAGGGCTGGAATGGAGTAAGACATATAGTAGCAGTAGAATTACGTAATAACATGGATCTAGCGCAAGCTGTTAAAGTAGTCAAAGTTATACCTAGTGACGATGTCCTAGCGCCTTACTTTGCCCTGGGTGGAACAGCTCTGTTAATAACTGCTGCAACTATCTCCCATAAACTTACTCAGTACCAGGCAGTTCAGTTGCTTTCTAGCTTGAGGGGAATTAAAGGAGCTGCGGGAAGATATGCAGGAGGAATATGCTCTGGACTTACATAGACACACTTTGGCATCTACTGCCCAGGTAGAACAGGAGGTGATTTCTAGGGAAGCAATGACTACTTTAGCTTCTATCCAGAGTGAACAGGAGCAACAGTTAGCTTATTTAGAAGGACAGCAGCAAGGAGAAATAGACCTATTAGAGCATGCGAATAAGGTAGCAGAGTTAAGATTGTCTCTAAAAGAGAAGGAGGAAAAGTTAAAAGTTACAGCCCAGCCCAAAAACCCCAAGGAACAGTTGATAAAAAAAATGAAGGGTCATGAGGGGGGATGGTTATGGGATGTGTTAAATTCCTTAAAGCCATTGTGGTTAGTGGGGAATCAAGGGAGTGGAAAAACCACAGCTGGAGCTACCCTAGCTTTAGCCAGAAAGGTGTTACTAGAAAGAGAAGTAAACATGATAGTAGACCGACATGGGGACTCGGAGAATGGAGAATTATGGAAACTGTTTCCTGAAGCAATGTTAGCTATAAGTGCTGATGACATAGGTCAAAGTTTGATAGAGAGCATACAGGACTGGGGGAACAGAATGAAGATGAAGCCCAAACCGCCAGTGGTGCAGGTCATTGTAGATGAGTTTACCGCTTTGAGGGAGTTGGTGGGGGAGATATCTGATACCTGGTTTAAGTTATCTTGTACAGATACAATAAAAGGTCAGGTGCAGGTAATAGGAATTACCCATAATACAACTAATGAGAGTTTTCCAGCGGGGACGGTTGGGACAAGGAAAGCGGGAACCATATTATTAGAGAAGTTTTCTGCCAATAATGAAACACCATTACCCAGAGTAGTTATTAGATGGGGATTGACCGATAGCAAGGGGAATCCTTTGGAGGATGAGGAACGCACTTGGCCTAGTTGGTTCAACATTGACGAGTTGAACGGGGTGACCTAGGCAACGAATCTCAAAACCTTTCAAGCATTTTCATCCTGTAAATGTGTAACTGAGAGAATGTGATTAACGTGCCAGCCTTAAATTTTTATGAGTCGAAAACCAAGAAAATTAGAAGCAGGATACTGCTATCACATTACAATCAGATGTAACAATCGGGAATTTAGACTAACTAAATTAGAATGTCGTCAGGTCTTGATTTATGCAATAAAAAAAGCAATTGACAAGTATAATTTTAGAATGTATGGGTTATGTCTAATGAGTAATCACATACATTATTTAATAGAACCATTACAGCCCTCAGATCTGCCTAAAATTATGCACTGGTTAAATTGGTATACAGCACTGTGCTTTAATCAGATGCTGAATAGAACAGGGCATTTTTGGGAAAAAAGGTATCACAGCACGGGGTTTGCCATGTCAGATAAGAAAAGGGCATTAAACACGCTCAGATATATACACGGCAATCCTAAAGCAGCAGGAATACAACAGGGAATGTTTTATGATTTTAGTAACTATGCA